>VMCW01000012.1 GCA_008081175.1 Flavobacteriaceae bacterium | reverse complement strand
AATCCACCCAGTTAGAGGGTGTGAAAAGTGATGTTGTTTTTCCGGACCGCTATGCCTATGTTGAAATGGGAGAAAGAGACCAGGATAATCCCTTGGCTTGGGACCGGATTACTCCGGCCAGCTTTAAGCCTTATTCAAAAATGACAAATTATGAGTATGCTGTGGAGCGAAGTAAACTACGTCTAAAGGAAAATCCGATAGTAAGTCTTATAGATGAGCAAGCACAATGGGTTAAGAAACAACAAAATGATTACTCCTATTTCTTGGATTACTACTCTTTTAAATCAGAGCGAGATTCTAAAAAGGAATACGCAAAGCGATTTAAGAAATTGTCGGAATACCAAGCTACCTATGAATTTGAATGGCTTCCAGAAGCGGGATCAAACGGCGCACCCAATGAAGAGCTAATAGAAAAAAGGAACCGCGGAGTGGAGTCTTTGAAAAAAGACATCTACCTCTCTGAGGCGGTGGAAATAATAAAAGACCTTTCTACTTCAATAAAGGTAGAACGCTCAATAGCGCAAATCAAAAAAGAGTAAAACTGTTTGGAATTTAATCGTGCTATA
Source organism: Flavobacteriaceae bacterium (assembly GCA_008081175.1). GTDB lineage: Bacteria > Bacteroidota > Bacteroidia > Flavobacteriales > Flavobacteriaceae > MS024-2A. The sequence goes on along the minus strand of VMCW01000012.1, from coordinate 15,480 downwards.
AATCGATTAAAAAAGGACGTATGGGCACTCTTCAGTGCTGCCTTTATTTTAGGTATTTGCCTTGTTGCTCTTTTTGCTTATCAGTTGGCTCCAGACCAAACGAGATATGCAAACCAAATGCATCTATCTATACATTCTCAACCCCCTGGATTTTCTTGTAAAATTTTGATAATCCCCAGGGCTTCTGATGCATCTTCAAAATCTTATTTTTTTACAGGCAATCTAAACGCACAAGAAGAAATCCCAGTAAAAGAAGTATTTTGGACAGAGGATGGTATTTCATTCAAGCGTTATGGCAATGCCACTGACTATCTTGAAAAAGTTACTTTTGATCAGTTTCCCGATGGAATTACTAAAGAAAAAATAGAAACCCATTTTTTAAAAGAACGTCTATTTCCTTTAGGAACAGACAAATATGGAAGAGATCTTTTAAGCCGACTGATTGTTGGTTCTAGAATATCTATTGCCATAGGTTTTGTTGCTGTTATAATTTCACTTATACTAGGTGTTTTTCTAGGTGCGTTGGCAGGTTTTTTTGGAGGGCTTGTAGATAAAATAATCATGTGGTTCATCAATGTCATGTGGTCAATCCCCACTCTTTTAATGGTCATAGCAATCACACTGGCATTAGGAAGAGGTTTTTGGCAAGTGTTTATTGCCGTAGGTTTAACGATGTGGGTAGAGGTTGCCCGTTTGGTTCGAGGGTTGGTTAAATCTACAAAAGAAGAGCTGTTTGTACAGGCTGGAACTGTATTGGGTTTTTCAAAAACAAGATTGTTGCTCAACCACATTCTTCCGATGACCATTGCTCCGCTAATTGTTCTTTCAGCAGCAAATTTTGCAAGTGCAATTTTAATGGAGAGCGGACTTAGTTTTTTGGGAATAGGCGCACAACCTCCTATGCCCAGTTGGGGAGGTATGGTCAAAGATCATTTTAGATACCTACTCATAGGTAAGCCTTATCTAGCCTTACTTCCAGGTTTAGCTATAATGAGCTTGGTTCTCGCATTTATGACATTGGGAAACAGTCTGCGTGATGCTCTGGACGTTAGAAGTTAATACAACCTACTGGCATCTAAATTTAAGTAGATGAAAAACATCAAACTAAATGCTATCAGGTTTGTTCCTCCAGAACTGATAAAGGGAAGCGGAATTCCAACGGTAGGGACCAAACCTAAGGTCATTCCAATGTTTACGAAAAAATGAATAAAAAGTAGACTTGCAAAACAATAAGAGAAAATCCTGCTATTCGATTGAGTGTGTTTTTCTGCCCTGTAGATTACTCTAAGTATGAGAAGTGTGAACAGCATTACAATCGCACTACTTCCCAAAAATCCCCATTCTTCTCCTATGGTACTAAAAATATAGTCTGTATGCTGTTCAGGAACAAATCTTCCTTTGGTTTGGGTACCATTCAAGAATCCTTTCCCAAAAAAACCACCAGAACCAATAGCAATTTTAGATTGATTAATATTATACCCAATCCCTTTTGTGTCCGTTTCTAAACCTAAGATAATATTGAAGCGGTCTCGATGGCGTTGTTCAAAAACAGAATTGAAAATAAAATCTACTGAAAATGAAAAAAGGACTGAAATAGCAAGAGCAATAAGAAAAGGTTTTTTCTTGGCCTTTTTATTTCTATAAAGTATGAGTAGATAACTTAAAAAAAGAAGAACTCCTAAAGTCAAACTGAAGGATAAAGGGTCAAAAAGGAGCGTTCCTATAAAAGCAACTACTAACCCAAGTCCTAAAAGTAAAATTCTGAGATCTAATCCTTCTCTAAGCAATACAAAAAACAACCCCAAAAAGACCAATGCCGACCCAGCATCAGGCTGGAGAACAATGAGAACCATAGGAAGGGCAATAATCATAAGTACTTGACCTACAGCACTCCATTTTTTAAAATCCATCTGAAGCGAACTCAAACGGGTTGTCAACAATAAAGCAGTAGTAATTTTTACAAATTCAGAGGGCTGAAGGCTAAATCCGCCAATGAGATACCAAGAGGTTGCTCCAGAGATCTTTTGGCCAAAAAGAAATAACCCCAATAAGCTCAGGATAGAAAGACCGTAAAGCAAGTAGGCCAAGTGTTCAAAAAAGTTAGAATTGATAAATAATATAAGAGGCAGAAACATTAAGGAAACTACAAACAGCCAAAATTGTTTTCCGACTGAGGTTCCCCATTCCCAAAAAGGGTTGCCTGCCTCAGTAAAACCTGTAGAATAGATGTTTACAATACCAAAGCACACCAAAAACAGATAAAGGATGAAACTCACCCAATCTACCCGAAAAATCATACTGTTATTCATTGATCGTAAAAGGTTTACCAAGAAGGGGTTTTTCATATTCAGCCTCCAGGCTTCCTTGAAGCATTCTCTCTTCAAGCCAATTTCTTTTCACATTGCCGTTTAAATATTTTTCTATCATTAAACTGGCTATGGGAGCAGCCCATCGACCTCCCCAATATCCGTTTTCAATAAAGACAGCTAGCGCGATTTTTGGATCTTCTTTTGGGGCAAATGCAATAAAAATAGAATGATCTGTAAGTTGTGTTTTTTCACCATTTAAGCGGATAAAATTTTCAACAGTCCCTGTCTTACCACACACCTCAATCCCATCTATTTTTGCGATTCGGGCAGTTCCTCTTTCAACCACTTGGTGCATTCCCTCAATAACGGTTTCAAAATGTTGCTTTTCAATTAAAGTTGTGTTTTTTGGATAGAGTAAGTCACTTTCTTCTTTAGATTGGGTTTTCCTAAAATGAGGTTTTTTGTAGTATCCTCTGTTTGCAATAATAGCAGTAAAGTTTGCCATTTGGATGGGTGTTGTAAGAATCTCACCTTGACCAATAGCATTGGAAATAATGGTAGAAGCACCCCAGCTTCCTTTCGGATACCAGCGATTATAATAATTACTACTGGGAATGAAACCTTTTTTTCCTGTTGGAAGATCGTATCCTAAATAATTCCCTAATCCAAATTTTTCTAGATGGGTTTTCCATAAATCAACACCCTCTGAAGGACTGGGTTGACTTTCTATTATACGCATAAAGGTCTTCGCAAAATAGGTGTTACAGGAGTTATAAATGCCCTTAATTAAGTCACTTTGTGTTCCTATACCACAATGACACTTCATAAAGGCACCTTTTGCGTAATAATGCCCTTGATTGCAGGTAAAAGAAGTTTCAGAGTTGATTGCATTTTCTTGGAGTCCTATAAGTCCATTGAGTATTTTAAAAGGAGAACCCGGGGAAATTTCTGATTGCAAACTACGATCAAAAAGGGGTTTTGCTAGAGTGTCGTTTACAAGTTCTTTAAAGTTTTTGGAGCGTGTCCTTCCTACCAATTCATTGGGGTCGTAATTGGGCGCTGTCACCAAAGCCAATACTTCTCCCGTTTGGGGTTCTATAGCGACAATTCCACCTCTTTTATTTTTCATCAGGGACTCTCCATATACTTGTAAGGCAGCATCAAGAGTAAGGGTAATATTTTCTGCTTTCTCTGGCGCTTTATCAAAAGTACCTTCTTCAAAGGAACCTATTATTCGATTGAAACGATCTTTTTGAAAGAGCTGAACCCCTTTTTTCCCTCGGAGTTCTTGCTCATAGTTCTTTTCTATGCCTTGTCTTCCAATCATTTCACCTAGTTCATAGTCTGTTTTCGTCTTAATTTCGTAACGATTGGTTTCACTCGTATAACCTAGAACATTTGCTCCAGCGGTAAGTTTGTAATCTCTAGCCGATTTTTTTTGGAAATAAAAACCAGGAAATTTCCACATTTTCTCCTGCAATTGTGCAACTTCCTCCATATTCAATTGTCGTAATACCACCGAAGGTAGTTTGTAGGAAAAGCTTTTGGCTTCCTTGATTTTTTGTTCTAACTCTTCTTTGCTGATATTCAAATTGGATGTTAAGGAGATCGTGTCAAAAGCCAATAGGTTTTCTGGAACAACCATAAGGTCATAAACGGGCTTATTTGCAACCCAAAGGGTACCATTTCTGTCGAAAATTAAACCTCTTGTTGAATACACTGGGCGTTCTTGAATGGCATTACTTAATGAACGTTCAGTATAGTCTGATTTGAATAACTGCAATGCTACCAATTGGAAGAGAAAAAGTAGGCAACTCCCAACAGTAAAACTTACCAAGATAAATTTACGAATCATTTAATCTTTTATAAAAACGAGAGGTCAACGCAATTAAAAGTAAGGAAAATAAAAAAGTGAACAAGCTGTATTTTACAATAAGAAAAACAGCACTCCAACTAAAAAAGACTAAACTAAAATAAATAAGATGGTGAACTCCAAGGAGTAGTGCTAAGAAAATAAGTTTATTTAAAGTTCTGTTGTCGTTTTGAAAATGAGTAGGAATCTCTGCCGTAACTCCAAAAGCATTTCGAATGAGAAAGGGTCTCAGATAGGCTACAGTGAGTGCAGAAAGGGTGTGTGCCCCTCCCGATTGACTTAAAAAATCGATTGAAAAACCAATTGAGAAGCCCAGTAATATGAAAAGCGTTTGATTGCCTTTAAAAGGATAAATTACCAAAAAAAGAAGGTATACCATAGGGTTAATGAATCCAAATAAATGCATCTTACTAAAAAGTAAAACCTGGAGTAATACCAGTACTACAAAAGAAACAAGAAGGCTCAGAGAATTTTGATTCATTTGTTGATGTCTTTGGTTAAGGTATTGATTTCATCTTGGTCTTTATGCTCAATTAGATAGACATAATACAATAGAGAGGGGTCATCAAAAAGTTCAGCACTTATAGTATAATAACCACTTGTTGCATTTCTTTCAAAAGCAGAAATTTTTCCAATGGGAATACCATAAGGAAAATAAGAAGACATACCCCCGGTTAACAAAGTGTCTCCAATAGAAAGTTGGGCATTTTGCACAACGTCTTCTATTTTAAAATCAGTTGTCTTTGTCCCTTTCCAAGAAAGAGATCCAAGAGCATTACTTTTTTTTAATCGGACATTTATTTTTAAATCTTGGTTAAGAATAGAAACAATACTTGAGTAGTGATCTGAAACAGAATTTACGATCCCTACAACACCCTGATTGGAAAGTACTGCCATTTCTTTTTTCACCCCGTCTACTGCTCCCTTGTCAATGATTATATAATTTCTTTGATTGAGGTAACTGTTGCGGATAACATTGGCTTCTTTTACTTTAAAGGGAAACCGTTTATTTGTTTTTAAAATACTGGGGTAAAGCGGAATGTTATTTGATTTTAGTTCACGCTCTTTCAATTTCATGTTTTCCGCTAGAAGCGTTTCATTTATTTTTTTTAAACGAAAGTAGTTTCCAATTGAATTACTAAAATCGTGTAGACCTTGAGAAAATAACAAACCATAGCGTTCCAAATGATTTTGATGAAATTGGCTTGAACCATTCAAAAAAAGGAAGGATACACCTAGCAAAACCAGGTAAAGAATGAGGTTTCTGTACTGTACGAGCGCATTGAGAATTCGCTGCATACCTTATTATTTTATAAGAACTGGCTTAAATCGTTCGACGTTTTTTAAAGCAATACCAGTTCCACGTACTACAGCTTGAAGCGGCTCTTCAGCAACATAAATGGGTAGGTCTGTTTTTTTTGAAAGACGTTGATCTAAACCACGTAATAAGGCACCACCCCCAGCGAGATAGATACCTGTATTGTAGATGTCTGCAGAAAGCTCTGGCGGGGTAAGCGAAAGCGCTTCCATTATGGCGTCCTCAATTCTTATGATAGACTTGTCCAATGCTTTGGCTACCTCCACATGATTGATCATTACCTGCTTGGGTTTTCCAGAAAGCAAGTCTCTCCCTTGAACAGACATTTCTTCTGGTGGATTTTCAAGCTCTTCTACTACGCTTCCAACAAGTATCTTAATTTTTTCAGCAGTACGGTCACCGATGTATAGATTGTGTTTACTTCTCATATAATTGATGATGTCATTGGTAAAGACATCTCCAGCTATTTTAATGGACTTGTCACATACAATTCCTGAGAGTGCTATTACAGCGATTTCGGTTGTTCCTCCGCCTATATCAACAATCATATTTCCTTTGGGCTGCATAATATCAATACCAATACCAATGGCTGCTGCCATAGGTTCATGTATAAGATAGACTTCTTTTCCATTTACCCGTTCTGCAGATTCTTTTACAGCTCGCATTTCAACCTCGGTTATACCAGAAGGGATGCAAATGACCATTCTTAGAGAAGGAGAAAAGAAACGTCGATTTAAAGTGGGAATACTTTTGATCAAGCGATTAATCATCTGTTCAGAAGCATTAAAATCAGCAATTACACCGTCTTTAAGTGGACGAACAGTACGAATGTTTTCATGGGTTTTTCCTTGCATCATACTGGCTTCTTCGCCAATGGCAATCACCTTATCTGTTCTACGATCTATTGCAACTATGGAAGGACTGTTGACCACTACCTTGTCATTGTGAATGATAAGGGTATTCGCGGTGCCTAAATCGATTGCTATATCTTCTGAAAATAATCCCATTTTGAAAGGTTAATAAGTAAAATTAAGAATTAATGTTTAAAGTGACGTACTCCTGTTAAAACCATTCGCATTTGATTTTCATCACAATAGGCTATAGACAAATTGTCTTTGATAGAACCTCCGGGTTGAATGACTGCATTTATCCCTTCTTGATGAGCAATTTCAACGCAATCTGGAAAAGGAAAAAACGCATCGCTAGCCATTACGGCATTGTTGAGTTTGAATCCAAAACTCTTTGCTTTATTGATTGCTTGTTGTAAAGCGTCTACTCGTGAAGTCTGACCGGTACCTGAGGCAAGCAATTGTTTGTTTTTTGCCAATACGATGGTATTGGACTTGGTATGTTTACAAATTTTTGAGGCAAAGAGCAGGTCTTCAACTTCTTCTTTGCTAGGTACTTTTTTTGTCGCTGTAGTCAAATCGGCTTCTTCGTCTGTTTTGAGGTCTTTGTCTTGGACTAGGATACCGTTTAAGCAACTTCTCAAGCTTTCTTTCGGAAGTTTATTCTCCTTTTGAATCAATAAAATTCGATTCTTTTTTTCTTGAAGTAATTGGAGTGCACTTTTCTCAAAGTCAGGAGCAATCACAACTTCACAAAAGAGTGTGTGTATGGCTTCTGCAGTGTTGAGATCTATTTTTTTATTACAGATTAGAACGCCCCCAAAAGCTGAGACGGGATCGCCAGCAAGTGCGGCAGTATAAGCTTCATGTAGGGTTTCACGAACGGCAAAACCGCAAGCGTTGTTGTGTTTTAATATCCCAAATGCAGGTGGTCCATCGTAAAATTCTGACATCAAATGAACGGCTGCATCTATATCAAGCAGATTGTTGTAGGAGATTTCTTTTCCGTGTAGATGTTCCAAAAGGTCGGAAAGGGGTCCATAAAAAAAGCCTTTCTGATGAGGGTTTTCTCCATAACGGAGTTCTTTGGAATCGTTTATACTCAGTTTAAGCCTTTGTTCGTTTTCATTAAAGTGATTGAAAATTGCTGTATCGTAATGTGAAGAGGTGTGGAAGGCTTTAACAGCAAATCCTTTTCGATCTTCTAAAGAAGGAGCCCCTTTTGTTTGTTGATAGAGAGAAATGAATTTACCGTAGTCTTCTTTGTCAGAAATACAAAGAACATCTTTAAAGTTTTTGGCTGCGGCACGAATTAAAGCAATGCCACCAATATCAATTTTTTCAATTATTTCACTTTCCGTTGCATTTCCAGCCACTGTTTTTTCAAAGGGGTAGAGGTCTACAATGACTAAGTCAAAGGAAGGAATTTCATAAGTTTCTAATTCCTTTTGATCATTCTTATTTTCGGAACGGTTCAGTATCCCCCCAAAGACTTTTGGATGAAGTGTTTTGACACGTCCTCCTAAAATTGAGGGATAGCCTGTCAGGTTTTCTACTGCGTGTACTTCATGTCCCAATTCTCGAATAAAAGTTTCTGTTCCTCCAGTAGAATACAAAGCGACACCATTTTCGACCAAAAGATGAATTAAAGGTTCTAAACCGGTTTTATCAAAAACCGAAATTAAAGCGGAAGTTATTTTTTTTGTTTGCATAAGGCATTAGAGACTTAATAAGGAAGATCCGTAGGTTTCTGAAATTAGCGCACAGCAGGCTTCTAGAAGCTGTTCGTCTTCAGAAGAAAAGGGGTCTTTTTGATTGGAGTCAATATCAATTTGTCCTATGTTTTCACCTTTAAAAAACAAAGGAACTACAAGTTCGGAACGTACCGAAATACTACATGCAATGTAGTTTTCTTGCTCTTGTACATCGGGAACCATAAAATTTTGATTGGAAACAGCAACTTGACCACAAATTCCTTTGCCAAAAGGAATGGAAGTGTGTTCTGTAGGTTGTCCAGAAAAAGCCTTAAGATGGAGCGTTTTACTCTTAAAATCAGCAAAGTAAAAACCTACCCAATCGTAGTGATCGTAACGCTCTCTCAAAAGAGAACAACAGGCTTCAAGGCCCTGTTGTACAGAAGATTTTGATTCGGAAAAAAGTGCTTCGAGTTCTTTGAGAACGAGAGACTGACCAGTTTTTGATGACATCCCACAAAAGTAAGGATTATCTGCGTTAGAATCAGCAATCTTTCAGGGGATTATAGAAAATCCAAGAATAAACTTTATTTTAATTTTTTTGTAGGGATACAAGCTTTAATTTTATCTTAATATGCATTTATGATAACAAGTTTTTACATATCAGGAATGACCTGCATGGGGTGTCAAAAAACGGTTACTGAAAAAATTAATGAAATCAGTGGAATACATACTGTTTCAGTTGATTTAGAAAGTGGTAAAGCAGTCATTGATGCAGATAGAATGCTCAGTTCAGAAGAAATCTCAGAACAAATTGGATCAAAATATACGGTGCAGCAAGAAGCTTCCACAGTAGAAGGAAAAAAACCGCTCTCCAAAATAAAACAGTTGACCCCTCTCTTACTTATTTTCACCTATCTCCTAGCGGGAACATTTTTTTTAATTCACAAATTTCAATTGAGTAACGATAATGGGATGACCCTTTTTATGGGTTTGTTTTTTATCGTATTCAGTTTTTTTAAGTTTCTTGACTTCAAAGGATTTCCAGATTCCTTTCGACGTTACGATCCCTTGGCAAAAAAAGTCCCGTTATATGCCAAGGTTTACCCTTTTATTGAAACTCTGTTGGGAATTGCTTTTTTATTGGAATGGCAATTAAGGATTGCGTTGCTTGCCACTGTAGTTGTTTTGTCAATTACTACTGTAGGGGTACTGCGTTCGCTACTTCAAAAAGCACAAATAGAATGTGCTTGTTTGGGAACCGCTTTAAAGCTACCCATGACCGAAGCCACCCTAATTGAAAATGGAATTATGTTGGTGATGTCCTTTTATCTGTTGTTAAGCTAGTTGATTTTAATTCAGTACTTTTGCAAAATGAAAATGAAACGTTTTCTTAGTATACTCCTCGCTTCTCTCCTTTTAGGAACTCGTGTAGGATTTGCTTTAAATGTTCATTACTGTGGAGATCATATCTCAAAAGTTTCCCTAGCCTATAGTCCAGAAAATTGTGGTATGGAAAAAGGGAAGGAAACACAAATTCCTAATGCCTTAAAATTCTCCAAAAAGTCTTGTTGTGAGGATGATGTTTTACTCTTTCAAAATCACGAACCTCAAAATAAGCATCCCGAAGTGCAACCTAAAGATGCGCCACTATTTGTTCAGGCTACAGTGCCTGTTAATAAGATAGAGAACCGTGTCTTGCCCTTTGTTTTTCAGCCCATTCACTGGATCCCACCACCAAGGCCAAACAAACTTTTTTTACTCCAACATACCTTAGTTTTTTATGATTAAGTAGTCTTTTTCTTAAAGATCAGATTCAAATACTTAACATAAAAACAAAACCTAGTGAAAATTTTTAAAATACTATTAGTAGTCCTATGTGGTTACCACTTAAATGCTCAAGAGAACCTTGAGGGAAGAGTCCTTGCCAAAGAGGGAAATGAAACCATTCCTCTTATTGGGGCAAGTATTTTTTGGATGAATACTACTACAGGAACGGTATCGGATAAAGAAGGAAAATTTTCCCTACCTTATTTAGGTCCGAAAGAACAACTTATAATTAGTTATATTGGTTTTAAATCAGACACTCTTACCGTAAAAGACAATCGCCTAGTTATTCGTTTTTTAGAAGAAAGTACTGTAGGAGAGCTGGATGAGGTAACGCTTACTCAAAGGCGAAAAGCCATTCAAAAATCCTATTTAGAAGCACAGAACATTATAAATGTAAACAGTGCAGAACTTCTCAAAGCGGCTTGCTGTAATCTTTCAGAAAGTTTTGAGACCAACCCCTCAATAGATGTTAATTTTTCTGATGCACTTACCGGGACAAAACAAATTCGGATGCTTGGACTAACAAGTCCTTATCTTTTAATTTCAGAAGAAAATATACCTATGGTACGAGGTGCGTCCCAAGCTTATGGACTTTCATTTACGCCAGGCACCTGGATTGAAAGTATTCAAATTACCAAAGGAACGGGAAGTGTAGTTAACGGTTTTGAAAGTATAGCAGGACAAATCAATACCGAAATTAAAAAGCCTTTTTCCGATGTCCCCTTGTTTTTTAATTTTTTCACCTCTGCTAATGGAAGACAAGAAGCAAACCTTCAAGGCAATTGGAAAATTAATAACAAATGGAGCAGTGGACTTTTTGTTCACGGCAACCAAAGAACACAAGAAATGGATGGAAATGGAGATGCATTTCTAGATGTTCCTTTAGCCAAACAATACAACATCCTAAATCGCTGGCAGTACACCGATGCTGAGAAAGGTTGGGTTGGATTTGCAAGTATTCGTCTGATGGAAGATGATAAGCAAGTAGGAGCTGTAGGCTTTAAACCGGATCAAGATCGAGGGAAAACATCGATATGGGGAAGTGAAATTACTACAAATAGACTAGATGCTTCCTTAAAAATAGGCTATGTATTTCCAGAATTGTCCTATAGAAGTTTTGGATTTCAATCCGCTTTTAGCCACCACAATCAAGACGCTTTTTACGGTTCCAGAGGATATGCTATAGATCATCAAAGCTTCTACGCTAATTTGCTCTATAATTCAATAATTGGCAATACAAAAAACAAGTTTAAAGCTGGAATTAACTTTTCATACGATCGCTACCTAGAAACGGTTGATGCTTTTTATTTTAACCGTGGCGATAGATCATTAGGAGGGTTTTTTGAATACAGTTACGACAGTTTAGAAAATTTCTCTCTGGTTACTGGACTACGAATAGACACCCATAACCGGCTGGGTACTTTTATTACTCCTAGAGTCCACTTAAGATACCTGCCAGAGGAAAATACGATTGTAAGACTTTCTCTTGGCAGCGGAAGAAAAGCAGCAAATATTTTTGCGGAAAACCAAACTCTTTTTGGTACCAACCGTCAAATCAATATCCTTGAAAGCGGTGGTTCTATTTACGGATTAAATCCAGAGAAAGCGTGGAATTACGGACTTAGTGTTCGACAGATTTTTAATCTTTTTGGAAGAGGAGGAGACCTAACAGCAGATTATTATATTACAAATTTTGTTGACCAGGTCGTAGTAGATTGGGAGCAGGAAGGTCAGATAGCCTTTTATAATTTAGAGGGTCAAAGCCGTGCAAACAGCTTTCAATTGTCCTTGGATTACGCTCCATCAGATGCTTTGAGTTTGCGTTTTGCTTACAAGAATTACGATGTCAAAACCACTTATAATTCTGGTTTTCTACAGCGGCCACTGCAGGCACAACATCGCTTTTTTGCAAACCTAGGATGGGAGTCGGAAAGAACAAGTAAACAAGCGCAATGGCGTTGGGATTTGACGTATCACGCCTTAGGAAAACAACGCTTGGTCAGTACACAGCGAGATCCTGCAGGAAGTTATGCACCAGCTTATGGCTTGTGGAACAGTCAATTGACACGTGCCTTCAGCGCAACTTTTGAATTATATGCAGGTATTGAAAACCTTGGGGATTACAAACAGTTGAATCCAATTATTGGAGCAGAGGATCCCTTCGGCGCAACTTTTGACACTGCACAAGTATACGCTCCCATTTTTGGAAGAATGCTCTATGCAGGAGTGCGTTGGAATTTATAACTACATTTAACAAAAAATAACAATCACATGAAAAAATTAATGATTCTTTGTTTATTGATAATGCCACTAACCCTTAGTGCTCAGAACAATAAAAATGAAAAAGCAAATTTTGAAGTAAGTGGAAACTGCGAAATGTGTAAAAAACGTATTGAAAAAGCGGCTCTTACCGTAAAGGGAATCAAAACAGCCAATTGGGACATTCCTTCCAACATACTTTCAATAATTTACGATCAGAGAAAAGCAGGTTTACAAGAAGTCCAAACGGCTATTGCTGAGGCAGGTCACGATACGCCTTTAGTAAAAACCCCTGATGTGACTTATAATCAACTGCCAATGTGTTGTCTCTACAAGAGAACGATAGAATAATAAAAGGCTCCTGAAGGGAGCCTTTTTTACTTTTAAAAGAATGTTTCAAGATACTTTTCCACCTACATAAGCTACAACTCCAGCAGTAAGTGCAGACATTACGATATTAGTGACCATTTCTTTAAGGAAATACATCAGGTCAAAAGATCCAGTAAGCATAAAAAAATACCAACTCAAAGCGTACAATAATCCCAAAACTGCACCTACTTTAAGTCCTGAAGAAAAAGTTGTTATGTCTGCCCAACAGGTAAAAAGAACAGCAAAAATCAAAGCGTGAAACAAGCATCCCAAAGCGATAAAAATTAGGGATTCTTCCCCTGTAGTGTTTTCGGTAAATAAAATACCGTACGCGAGCCATCCCAAAAGATAATAAGTGACGAATCCCGCAAGTCCTGATAAGAATATTTTTTTTGTCATAAGTAGTTAGATTTGATTGAAAGTAAGTTAGTTATTTTGAAATAACTCCAAAAAAAAACTCCCCAGAAGGGGAGTTTAGAATTGAGTGGGTCATGCCCTTTACATCATGCCTGGCATACCACCACCACCCATGGGCGGTGCGGCGGGGGCTGCTTCTTGGATGTCTAGTAAGGCACATGCTGGGGTAAGAATCATTCCCGCAACAGAGGCTGCATTTTCTAAAGCAACACGTGTTACTTTTTTAGGATCGATGATTCCTTCTTTAAGCATGTCTACATAAGTACTGTCTTTAGCGTTGTATCCAAAGCTATCTGCACCTTCGGAAACCTTTGAGACAACTACAGAACCTTCACCACCAGAGTTTTCTACTATGGTTCTCAAAGGAGCTTCTACCGCTTTGCTGATGATTTGGATTCCTGTTTTCTCATCGGCATTTTCTGTTTTTAATTTATCGAGTACTTTCTTTGCGTTGAGCAAAGCAACTCCACCACCTGCAACGATCCCTTCTTCAACAGCTGCACGAGTAGCGTGGAGCGCGTCGTCTACACGATCTTTCTTTTCTTTCATTTCTACTTCAGAAGGAGCACCTACATAAAGCACTGCAACTCCACCAGAAAGCTTTGCTAAGCGCTCTTGAAGTTTTTCTTTGTCATAGTCTGAGGTTGTTGTTTCTATTTGAGACTTGATTTGACTAACACGTGCTTGAATTTCTTCACTAGCTCCACTTCCATTTACTACGGTAGTGTTGTCTTTATCTATAGTTACACGTTCTGCAGTACCAAGCATTTCAATGGTAGTATTTTCAAGAGTAAAGCCGCGCTCTTCAGAAATAACTGTACCTCCAGTTAGGATGGCTATATCTTCTAACATTGCTTTTCTACGATCACCAAAACCAGGTGCTTTAACAGCTGCAATTTTAAGTGCACCGCGAAGTTTGTTCACTACAAGTGTTGCTAAAGCCTCTCCGTCAACATCTTCTGCAATCACTAAAAGAGGCTTACCTGTCTGAGCAACGGGCTCAAGTACTGGTAACAAATCTTTCATTGTAGATATTTTCTTGTCGTAGAGTAAGATATAAGGAGATTCTAAATCAGCCTCCATTTTTTCTGAATCGGTTACAAAGTAAGGAGACAAGTAACCACGATCAAATTGCATTCCTTCTACTACATCTACATAAGTATCAGTACCTTTTGCTTCTTCAACGGTAATAACTCCTTCTTTTCCTACTTTTTCAAAAGCTTCAGTAATTAAAGCGCCAATGGTAGCGTCGTTGTTTGCTGAAATACTAGCTACTTGGTTAATTTTTTCAGAAGAATCTCCAACCGCAACAGCCTGTTTTTGTAAAGAAGCTACAATTGCCTCTACCGCCTTATCTATACCTCTTTTAAGGTCAAGAGGATTGGCTCCTGCGGCTACATTTTTTAATCCTTCTTTAACGATTGCCTGTGCTAATATGGTTGCAGTAGTTGTACCATCACCTGCAAGATCGTTTGTTTTAGAAGCAACTTCTTTAACCATTTGGGCACCCATGTTTTCTAGAGTGTCTTCCAATTCAATTTCTTTTGCTACCGTTACCCCGTCTTTTGTAACCTGTGGGGCACCAAAAGCTTTTCCAATGATTACGTTACGTCCTTTTGGACCTAAAGTCACTTTAACTGCATTTGCAAGAGCATCTACACCTCGTTTGATGCCATCTCTTGCTTCCAAATCAAATTCTATACGTTTTGCCATTTTACTATTTTTATTTTGTTAAACGATAGCGAGTATGTCGCTTTCTTTCATGATTAGGTATTCTTTTCCCTCATGTTGTAGTTCTGTTCCTGCGTATTTACCATAAAGGACGTGATCGCCTACAGCAACAGTGATAGGATTGTCTTTTGTTCCAGAACCTACGGCAACTACTGTCCCTTTTTGAGGTTTTTCTTTTGCACTATCTGGAATGATGATTCCTGAAGACGTTTTAGTTTCTGCAGCAGCAGGTTCTACTAGAACGCGATCTGCTAGAGGTTTTATGCTCATTTTACTCATGATTTAAATTTTTGAATCAAGTTTTTCAGAAATTATGCCAAATGCCAATGCACTGTCATTTTGCATAAAAAAATGTCAGCCTGTCAGTCACTTTTAGAAAAAATTAATTTTCTGTAGCTGGTATTTCAGCAGCGGGAATTTCAGGTATTTCCTCTATCGATTGATCTGGTGTTTCAGGGATAGTCTGTTGTATAGTACCGTCTTCTAGTAATTTAGAATCAGAAACAGCTTCTCCAGAGGAAATAGTTACGTTTGAGACTAAAATTAAAGCCAAAAGCAGTGTTGCTAGGATCCAGGTACTGCGATCTAAGAAATCAGAAGTTTTTTGAACGCCTCCTACCTGTTGTGTACCACCACCAAAAGAAGAAGAAAGACCACCGCCTTTTGGATTTTGTACCATAACAACCAACACGAGAAGGAAGCATACAATTATAATTAGGGCAATAAAGATGGAGAACGTACTCATTGGATCAGTCTTTCAGTTTTTTTAATCTTTTTATTTCTTTAATTTGGTCTGCAAAGAAACTATTTTTTTCTGGATATTTCAAGCCTA
>VMCW01000053.1 GCA_008081175.1 Flavobacteriaceae bacterium | reverse complement strand
TTGAAAACCTGAATTTTCACAAAGCTTGCTGGATAGAAGGAGATGAAAAAACAGCTGCCTTTCAAGACTTTAAAAGAATAAAACAAAAATTTTTGGCGCTGGATAAGAGAGGACAATTGGTCTTTTTAGCAGACTCGGCATTTTCTTTACAGATGGCTCAAGAGCAATATAAAGAACTTCATTTTCATTTCACTTCTGAGTTTTAAATCTTTCCCATAAATTTAACAGAGTTAAAAGATTTTAATACTTTACTTAAAATAGCTTTTTATGAATCCAAAAATCGATTCATACCTTGAAGAAGGATGTGGTAGATGTTCCTTGGGAGGAACACCAAAATGCAAGGTACACCGCTGGAATGCTGAATTGACTTTATTGAGAAAGCTCGTTTTGGATTGTGGTCTGAAGGAAGAACTAAAATGGAGTATGCCCTGCTACTCACATCAAAGCAAAAACATCCTCATGATCGCTGCCTTTAAAAACTATAGTTGTCTCAGTTTTTTTAAAGGAGCATTACTAGTTGATTCAAAAGAAATTTTAATCAAACCAGGAGAAAATTCTCAAGCAATGCGACAATTTCGTTTTACCAGTAGTAAAGAAATTCTTCAAATTCAAGAGGACATCAAAAGATATGTTTTTGAATCAATTGAAATAGAAGAAGCAGGCTTAAAAATAGAATTTAAAAAGGAGCCTGAAACATTTCCCAAGGAATTGATAGAGAAATTTAAGCAAGACCCTATACTAAAAAGTGCTTTTGAAAAACTCACCCCTGGAAGACAACGTGGTTACCTACTTCATTTTAGTCAAGCCAAACAATCCAAAACCCGTACGGCCCGTATAGAAAAAAACATCCCTTTCATCATGTCCGGTATTGGACTGAATGAAAGGGATGTTCCTAAAAAAAATAGAATTAGTTAAGCTTCTCCTGTTGGGCCAAAATTGAGAGGTATGGGAGGAAGCTCGTTTGTTTCTATCATACCATTCGCATTTTCAAAACGTTGGATATTGTCTTCCAAAGCTTTTTTAAAACGTTTGGCATGCTCTGGAGTCAAAATAACTCGAGACTTCACTTTTGCTTTTGGAGCTCCAGGCATTACAGTGATGAAATCAACAATGAACTCAGAAGTAGAATGGTTAATGATTGCCAAATTGGAATATACCCCATCGGCTACATTTTCATCGATTGTGATGTTCAATTGTTTTTGTTCTGGGGTCTTTTTATCACTCATGTTTTAGAAACTAATTTCCTCTTCCTTATCAATCAATAAACTCGTATACTCTTCTTTTGAACCAACAATAACATTATTGTAGGCTCTAAGTCCTGTACCTGCAGGTATTTTATGCCCTACAATCACATTCTCTTTTAAGCCTTCTAAGAAGTCAACTTTACCGTTTACCGCCGCTTCGTTCAAGACCTTGGTAGTCTCTTGGAAAGAAGCCGCCGAAATAAAGGACTTGGTTTGAAGTGATGCTCTTGTTATTCCTTGAAGTTCAGGCTGAGCTGTAGCAGGAGCTGCATCTCTAGCAACTACTAATGCTTTGTCTTCACGTTTAAGTAAAGAGTTTTCATCTCGTAATTGACGTGAAGAAACAATTTGTCCTGGTTTCAGATTTTCTGAATCACCTACTTCCTCAACTATCTTCATACCATATAAGTCATCATTTTCCTTCATAAAGTCATATCTGAAAACAAGCTGGTTTTCTAAGAAAATAGAATCTCCTGGATCCAAAATTCTAACTTTACGCATCATCTGGCGAACTACTACTTCAAAGTGTTTGTCATTAATTTTCACCCCTTGAAGTCGATATACCTCCTGAATTTCGTTCACTAAGTACTGCTGAACCGCTGAAGGTCCTTTGATGTTTAAGATATCTGAAGGAGTAATAGAACCATCTGACAAAGGCATTCCCGCTTTAACAAAGTCGTTCTCTTGAACAAGAATTTGATTGGAGAGTTTCACTAAGTATTTTTTGATATCTCCAAGCTTAGACTCTACAATTATTTCTCTGTTTCCACGCTTAATTTTTCCAAAAGAAACGACACCGTCAATTTCGGATACTACTGCAGGATTCGATGGATTTCGCGCTTCAAACAACTCTGTAACACGTGGTAATCCTCCGGTAATATCTCCAGATTTTGCTGATTTTCTCGGTATTTTAACCAGTGTTTTTCCTTCGCTGATTTCATCTCCTTCGTTAACAATTAAATGAGCACCTACGGGAAGGTTGTACGAACGAAGTATGTTCCCTTTTTTGTCTGCAATTGAAAGGGTTGGAATGAGTTTTTTATTTCTTGATTCAGAAATTACCTTTTCTTGGAAACCGGTTTGTTCATCAATTTCAACTTGATATGTAATTCCTTGTTCAATATTTTCAAAAACAATTTTTCCAGTGAACTCAGAAACAATGATTCCATTGAAAGGATCCCACTGACATACAGTGGTTCCTTTTTTCACTTTTGCACCATTTTTGATATGGAGTGAAGAACCGTAAGGAATATTGTTTGTACTCAACACACTTTTAGTATTTGCATCTAAAATCTTAATCTCTGTTGTTCTAGAAATTACGATTTCGGCATCGTTACCCTCTGCGTCTTTACCTTTCACTGTTCTCAAATCATCGATTTCAGCAATTCCCTCAAATTTAGTAATGAGTTTATTTTCTTCTGAAATATTTCCTGCGACACCACCTACGTGGAAAGTTCTCAATGTAAGCTGAGTACCAGGTTCACCAATAGACTGCGCTGCTATAACTCCAACAGCTTCACCTCGTTGTACCATCTTTCCTGTGGCTAGGTTTCGACCATAACACTTCGCGCATATTCCGTATTGAGCGGCACATGTTAGTGGCGAGCGGACTTCTACAACTTCAATTGGAGATTCTTCTATACGTGCAATATGAACATCTTTAATTTCTTCTCCAGAAGAAACTATTACTTCATTACTTCTTGGGTCAACAATGTCGTGTAAGGTAACACGTCCAAGAATGCGTTCACCAAGTGTTTCTACTATCTCTTCATTTTTCTTTAAAGGTTTAACCTCAACACCGCGTAGTGTTTCACAGTCTTCTGTATTGACTATGACATCTTGTGATACGTCGTGTAAACGTCGTGTCAGATAACCCGCATCCGCTGTTTTTAGTGCGGTATCTGCAAGTCCCTTTCTGGCACCGTGTGTAGAAATAAAATATTCTAAAATAGAGAGACCTTCTTTAAAGTTGGAAAGAATAGGGTTTTCAATGATTTCCCCTCCTCCAACATTGGACTTTTTAGGTTTAGCCATCAATCCACGCATACCTGTAAGCTGTCGTATTTGTTCTTTGGAACCACGGGCGCCAGAATCCAACATCATGTATACTGAGTTGAAACCTTGCTGATCTTCGCTAATGCGTTTCATTGCGAGTTCAGTAAGCTTTGCATTGGTCGATGTCCAAATATCAATTACTTGGTTGTAACGTTCGTTGTTTGTTATCAGACCCATGTTGTAGTTTCCGATGACACCATCTACAAGGCCATTTGCCTCATCGATCATCTTTTGTTTCTCTGGTGGAATGATAATATCTCCTAAACTAAATGAGAGTCCACCTTTAAAGGCAAACCCATATCCCATTTCTTTGATTTTATCTAAAAAGGCTGCTGTTTCAGGAACGCTAGTCACCTTGAGAATATCCCCAATAATTTCACGTAGGTTTTTCTTGGTCAATACTAGATTAAAATAACCTGCAGCTTCAGGCACTACCTCATTAAACAAGACACGTCCTACTGTTGTATCTATGATTTTATAAACCAATTCCCCTTTCTCATTGAGTACTTTGGCTCTTATCTTGATCATTGCGTTGAGATCTACTCTTTTTTCGTTGTAGGCAATGTGAACCTCTTCAACAGAATAGAAAACAAGTCCTTCCCCTTTCACTTTAACTTGGGAAGTAGATTTTTTCTCTTTAGTCATATAATACAATCCCAAAACCATGTCTTGAGAAGGTACTGTAATCGGAGAGCCATTTGCTGGGTTTAAGATACTGTGAGATGCCAACATCAACAGTTGTGATTCCAAAATAGCTTCTGGCCCTAAAGGCAAGTGTACCGCCATTTGGTCACCATCAAAGTCTGCATTAAAGGCAGTACAAACCAATGGGTGTAGTTGAATGGCTTTTCCTTCGATCAATTTAGGCTGAAAGGCTTGAATACCTAAACGGTGTAGTGTGGGAGCACGATTTAAAAGTACAGGGTGTCCTTTTAAAACATTTTCCAAAATATCCCAAACTACAGGCTCTTTACGGTCTATAATTTTCTTTGCAGACTTAACCGTTTTAACAATTCCTCTTTCAATAATCTTGCGAATAATAAAAGGTTTATAAAGCTCTGCTGCCATGTCTTTTGGCAATCCACACTCAAACAACTTCAATTCAGGTCCAACGACAATCACAGAACGAGCAGAATAATCTACACGTTTCCCTAAAAGGTTCTGACGGAATCGTCCTTGCTTTCCTTTGAGTGAGTCTGAGAGAGATTTTAAGGGCCTGTTAGCGTCTGTTTTTACTGCAGAGGCTTTACGGGTGTTATCAAATAAAGAATCGACAGATTCTTGTAACATTCGTTTCTCATTTCTGAGGATAACCTCTGGTGCTTTAATTTCAACCAATCTCTTGAGACGGTTGTTTCTTATGATGACTCTTCGATACAAGTCATTCAAATCCGAAGTCGCAAAACGACCACCATCCAAAGGAACAAGAGGGCGTAATTCAGGTGGGATCACTGGAATTACTTTCATAATCATCCACTCAGGAAGATTTTCACCACGTTCATTTGCTTCACGGAAGGCCTCTACAACTTGTAAACGCTTTAAGGCTTCAGTCTTTCTTTGTTTGGATGTTTCGTTATTTGCCTTATGTCTTAATTCATAAGAAAGAGCCTCTAGATCAATACGAGAAAGCAATTCTATCAAACACTCTGCTCCCATTTTAGCTATAAACTTATCTGGGTCAGTATCTTCAAGGTATTGATTTTCAACTGGAATTTGCTCCATGACATTCAGATACTCTTCTTCTGTCAAGAAATCCAATTGCTTTAAAGGTTCTCCTTCTTCATTTTTACCAATACCAGGTTGAATGACCACATAACGTTCATAGTAAATGATCATATCCAATTTTTTGGATGGCAAGCCTAACAAATAACCAATTTTGTTGGGAAGGGAACGGAAGTACCAAATATGTGCAACAGGAACAACAAGATTTATATGTCCTACACGATCTCTACGTACTTTTTTCTCGGTTACTTCAACGCCACATCTATCACAGACAATCCCCTTATAGCGGATTCTCTTGTATTTCCCACAAGCACACTCATAATCCTTTACAGGACCAAAGATACGCTCGCAAAACAGTCCGTCACGCTCTGGTTTATGCGTTCGATAGTTGATTGTTTCCGGTTTTAAAACCTCTCCTCTAGAATTTCCTAGAATGATCTCTGGTGAGGCTAAACCAATGGAGATTTTGTTGAATTTTTTTTGCGTAATTATTTCGTTGTTTCTAGCCATGGCTAAATCTCGTCTTTAAAAATTATTCTTCCAATCGAATGTCAAGTCCTAATCCTTTTAACTCATGCATCAATACATTAAAGGATTCTGGTAAACCAGGTTCTGGGAGGGTATCTCCTTTTACAATGGCTTCATAGGTTTTTGCTCTTCCTATGACATCATCAGATTTTACAGTTAAAATTTCTTGTAGGGTACTTGAAGCTCCGTAAGCTTCTAATGCCCAAACTTCCATTTCACCGAATCGCTGACCACCAAACTGTGCTTTACCTCCCAGTGGTTGCTGGGTGATAAGTGAGTAAGGTCCAATGGATCGTGAGTGCATTTTATCATCAACCATATGTCCTAATTTCAACATATAGATAACTCCTACTGTTGCAGGCTGATCAAAACGCTCTCCAGTACCTCCATCGTATAAATAGGTGTGACCGTACTGTGGAACATTTGCTTTTTCGGTAAGTGCATTGATCTGGTCTATGGATGCACCATCAAAAATTGGAGTTGCATATTTCTCTCCTAAATTTTGTCCTGCCCATCCTAAAACGGTTTCATAAATCTGACCAATATTCATTCGTGAAGGCACCCCTAGTGGATTCAATACGATGTCTACTGGGGTTCCATCTTCAAGGAAAGGCATCTCTTCTTCGCGGACAATACGGGCTACTATCCCTTTATTACCGTGGCGCCCTGCCATTTTATCCCCTACTTTTAACTTGCGTTTTTTGGCGATATAAACTTTTGCAAGTTTTTTAACACCTGCAGGCAATTCATCACCCACGCTAATAGTGAACTTTTCTCTTCTCAGAGCCCCTTGAAGGTCGTTTTCTTTAATTTTGTAGTTGTGAATCAAGTCTGCAATTAAAGAGTTGGTCTCATCAGAAGTGGTCCAAGTACTTTTTGCAAGGTGGGTATAATCCTCAACAGATGAAAGTAGTTTTAAAGTGTATTTTTTACCTTTTGGTAAAATTTCTTCACCTAAATCATTTACAATCCCCTGGCAGGTTTTACCATTGACAATAGCAAATAACTTTTCTACCAATACAGCTTTCAGATCATCAAATTTGACATCATATGAAGCTTCTAAGGCATCTAGAGCTTCTTTATCTTGATTGCGCTTGCGCTTATCTTTTACCGAACGGGTGAAAAGTTTTTTGTCGATTACTACTCCACGCAAAGATGGTGGAGCTTTCAATGAAGCATCTTTTACATCTCCAGCTTTGTCTCCAAAAATAGCGCGTAAGAGTTTTTCTTCAGGAGTTGGGTCAGACTCTCCTTTGGGAGTGATTTTTCCGATCAAAATATCTCCTGAGTTAACTTCTGCACCGATACGGATCATACCGTTTTCATCCAAATCTTTGGTCGCTTCTTCGCTAACATTGGGAATGTCATTGGTCAGCTCTTCTGTACCGAGTTTGGTGTCACGAACATCAAGTGAATATTCATCGATATGAATCGAGGTAAAAATATCTTCACGTACTACCTTTTCAGAGATTACAATTGCATCCTCAAAGTTGTACCCTTTCCATGGCATAAAGGCCACTTTCATATTTCTTCCCAATGCCAATTCACCATTCTCCGTAGCGTAACCTTGGCATAACACCTGTCCTTTAGAAACTTTGTCTCCTTTTTTAACTATGGGCTTCAAGTTGATACAAGTCCCTTGATTCGTTTTTCTAAATTTTACAAGGTTATACGTTTTAAGATTACCGTCAAAACTGATCAATTCTTCTTGTTCTGTAAAGTTATAGCGTATCGAGATTTTATTTGCATCCACATACTCTACTACCCCATCGTTTTCTGCATTGATCAATACTCTGGAATCCGAAGCCACTTGCTTTTCAAGCCCAGTTCCCACAATAGGTGATTCTGGACGCAAAAGGGGTACCGCTTGACGCATCATGTTAGATCCCATAAGCGCTCTGTTAGCATCATCATGCTCTAAGAAAGGAATTAAAGAGGCAGATATAGAAGCGATCTGATTGGGTGCAACGTCTGTATAGTTGATTTGATCTGGACTCACTACTGGGAAATCAGCTTGATCTCGAGCAATGATTTTCTCATCGAGTATTTTACCCGATTTATCAAAATTTATATTGGCCTGGGCAATCAACTGGTTCTCTTCTTCCTCAGCACTTAGATAATGTGTTTCCTTGAGGTTAATTGTACCATTTGCTACTTTTCGATATGGAGTCTCAATAAATCCAAGATTGTTAACTTTGGCGTAAACACCTAGAGAGGATATTAAACCAATATTTGGTCCTTCAGGTGTCTCAATAGGACACAAACGACCGTAATGGGTGTAGTGCACGTCACGTACTTCAAATCCAGCTCGCTCACGAGAAAGTCCTCCAGGTCCTAATGCAGAAAGACGACGCTTGTGTGTAATTTCTGCTAATGGATTTGTCTGATCCATGAACTGGGACAACTGATTTGTTCCAAAAAAACTGTTGATCACTGAAGAAAGTGTTTTCGCATTGATCAAATCAATGGGAGTAAACACTTCATTGTCACGAACATTCATACGTTCTCGAATGGTTCTTGCCATTCGGGCTAAACCAACACCAAACTGTGATGAAAGTTGCTCCCCTACCGTTCGCACTCGTCGGTTAGAAAGGTGGTCGATATCATCGATCTCTGCTTTTGAATTGATTAGCTCAATCAAATATTTGATGATGGTGATAATGTCCTCTTTAGTCAAAACCTGCTTGTCCATTTCTACATCCAAGCCAAGTTTTTTGTTCATTCTGTAACGCCCTACCTCACCTAGATTATAGCGTTGGTCCGAGAAGAAGAGTTTGTCGATGATACCGCGAGCGGTGTCTTCATCTGGTGGTTCTGCGTTACGCAGCTGTCTGTAGATATGCTCTACCGCTTCTTTTTCTGAATTGGTAGGGTCTTTTTGTAGTGTGTTGTAGATGATTGCATAATCAGACATATGCGAATCTTCTTTGTGCAACAATATATTTTTTACATCTGCTTCAATGATTTCATCGATATGTTCTTTTTCAAGAATGGTATCCCTATCTATGATGATTTCATTTCGCTCTATGGAAATAACTTCTCCTGTATCTTCATCTACGAAGTCTTCATGCCATGTTTTCAAAACACGAGCGGCCAATTTTCTACCAAGGACTCTTTTGAGTCCTGCTTTGGTCACTTTTACCTCTTCTGCTAGATCAAAAATTTCAAGAATATCACGATCGTGTTCAAAACCAATGGCTCTGAAAAGAGTGGTGACGGGTAATTTTTTCTTACGGTCGATGTAAGCATACATGACGCTGTTGATGTCCGTTGCGAATTCTATCCATGAACCTTTGAATGGAATCACTCGGGCAGAGTATAATTTTGTTCCGTTTGCGTGGAAAGACTGTCCAAAGAAAACACCCGGTGAACGATGCAACTGAGAAACGACAATTCGCTCTGCTCCATTGATCACAAAGGTTCCGCTAGGAGTCATATAGGGTATTGTTCCTAAGAAAACATCCTGAACGATTGTTTCAAAATCTTCGTGCTCTAAATCGTTACAAAACAGCTTTAAACGTGCCTTTAAAGGTACCGAGTAGGTCAATCCTCTTTCAATACATTCTTGTATGGTATATCTTGGTGGATCAACAAAATAATCTAAGAATTCAAGAACAAATTGGTTTCTTGTATCAGAGATTGGGAAGTTTTCTTTAAACGTATTGAAGAGTCCCTCCTCATTGCGTTCGTCAGATTTTGTTTCTAGTTGGAAAAAATCTTGAAAAGATTTAATTTGAATATCCAGGAAATCGGGATAATCCGGAGTGTGTTGTGCTCCTGCGAAGTTGGTTCTTTGACTCTGTTTACTAGGCATCTAACTGTATTTTTTTGGTCATTTACAATAGGGGCGGACAATAAAAAGGGATAGGCCTTTGGATAAATCCAAAAGCCTAAACCTTGTGGGGTATGGACTGAGACTACTTGAGCTCAACCTCAGCACCTGCTTCTTCTAGAGACTTTTTAAGCGCTTCGGCTTCATCTTTAGCTACTCCTTCTTTAAGTGGAGCGGGTGCACCGTCAACTAATTCTTTAGCTTCTTTAAGCCCAAGACCAGTTAACTCTTTTACCAATTTTACTACTGCGAGTTTGGAACCTCCAGCGGCTTTTAAGATCACGTCAAAATCTGACTTTTCTTCAGCATCACCACCACCAGCGGCTCCGCCAGCAGCAGGTCCTGCAACCGCTACTGCTGCTGCAGCAGGCTCAATCCCATACTCTTCTTTTAATATATCAGCCAACTCATTAACTTCTTTAACTGTTAAGTTGACTAGTTGTTCTGCGAATTCTTTTAAATCTGCCATTTTACTTTTTTTTCTGTTTAACTTTATCTGTGTTATTTCGAGTGCGTACTGTTTTGGGTCAGGGATTAACGTTCTGAAAGAGTCTTTAGTATTCCAGAGAGTTTCCCACCTCCTGACTGAAGTGCTGAAACCACGTTTTTGGTGGGCGATTGTAACAAGGTTATAATCTCACCAATCAATTCATCTTTAGATTTGATTGCTACAAGAGCATCTAGCTGATCATCACCTATGTAAATGGCTTCTTCAATGAAGGCTCCTTTCAAAATAGGCTTGTTCGACTTTTTTCTAAAGTTCTTGATCACCTTTGCAGGTGCATTTCCCGTTTCGGAAAACATCAACGAGGTATTCCCTTTAAGGATACCTGTCAACTCTCCAAAGTCATGATCGGAAGCTTCCATGGCTTTGGCGAGTAATGTATTTTTAACCACTTGCAGTTTGATGTTTTCTTTGAAACAAGCACGTCTTAACGCACTAGTTTGGGTTGCATCTAATCCTGCAATATCTGCTAAGTAGAGGTTTTTAACCCCTCCTAAGGCAGCTTTTAGGTTTTCTATTGCTTCGTTTTTTTCTTGTCTTGTCATTGCTTGAGAATTTTGCGTTATGCTAGTTTGGTGTCAATGGAAATTCCAGGACTCATTGTACTAGACATGAATACGCTTTTTACATAGGTTCCCTTAGAAGTTGAAGGTTTCAACTTTAGAATGGTTTTTAACAACTCATCCGCATTTTCGGCGATTTTCTCTGCAGTAAATGAAGCTTTACCTATAGAGGCATGAACTATTCCTGTTTTATCTACTTTAAAATCGATTTTACCTCCTTTAACGTCAGAAACAGCTTTCTTGATGTCCATAGTTACGGTTCCCGTTTTGGGATTAGGCATTAAACCACGAGGACCTAATACACGACCCAAAGGACCTAATTTACCCATTACACTGGGCATAGTAACGATAACATCAACATCTGTCCATCCGTCTTTGATTTTCTGAAGGTATTCATCAAGACCGACATGATCCGCTCCTGCCTCTTTGGCATCTGCTTCTTTATCGGGAGTTACCAAGGCAAGGACACGTACGTCCTTTCCAGTACCATGCGGTAGGGTAACCACCCCTCGAACCATCTGATTGGCTTTCTTTGGATCTACACCCAAACGAATTGCCAAGTCAACGCTCGCATCAAATTTTGTAGTGGTAATTTCTTTTACCAATGCAGAAGCTTCTTGTAGCGTGTAAATCTTATTAGGATCTACTTTTGCTCGTGCTTCTTTTTGTTTTTTACTTAATCTAGCCATTGCTTATTGTTAAAAAATTAAAAGGGTGCTTCTCCAGAAATTTTGAATCCCATAGAACGAGCAGTTCCTGCTACCATTTTCATAGCGGACTCTACAGTAAATGCATTGAGGTCTGGCATCTTATCTTCAGCGATAACTTTTACCTGATCCCAAGTCACTGTAGCGACTTTGTTTCTATTGGGTTCTCCGGAACCTTTTTTAGCTTTGGCTGCTTCCATCAGTTGTACGGCCGCCGGCGGAGTCTTGATGACAAATTCAAACGATTTGTCAGTGTATACAGTAATCGCAACCGGTAATACTTTACCAGGTTTATCTTGAGTTCTTGCATTGAATTGCTTACAAAACTCCATGATATTGACTCCTGCAGATCCGAGCGCGGGTCCAACCGGTGGCGATGGATTCGCAGCACCTCCCCGAACTTGTAGTTTTAAAACTTTACTTACTTCTTTTGCCATTGTCTAATTTAATTTTAAGAGGATGTAGTAATTGGAAGCTGCTACACCATCCTAATTCATGTAACATTTATAATTTATCTACTTGCATATAACTTAACTCAAGTGGGGTTTTACGACCAAAGATCTTTACCATCACTTCGAGTTTGCGTTTTTCTTCATTTACTTTTTCTATAGACCCTGTAAATCCGTTAAAAGGTCCATCAATAACTTTAACATTTTCTCCTACTGTGAAAGGGATAGATATGTGTTCTGTAGTAAGCGCCAGCTCATCTACTTTTCCTAACATTCTATTAACTTCAGCCTCTCGCATAGGCACGGGTATTCCCCCTTTGGTTTCTCCTAAAAATCCAATAACATTGGTCACTGACTTGATGATGTGTGGAAGTTCCCCAGACAGATTGGCTTTAATCATAATGTATCCGGGAAAATAGGTGCGTTCTTTGCTTATTTTTTTTCCATTTCGGATTTGAATGACCTTCTCTGTTGGAACTAATAGGTCCTCTACAAGATGATCATACCCCACACGTGAAATCTCAGATTTGATATAATCTTTGATTTTGGCCTCTTGACCGCTTACGGCACGAACTACGTACCACTTTTTATCGTTTGTAGCTGTCGTCATTTATCCGATCAGATTAAAATAAAATTGTATCACCCTTGATAGGACAGTATCTGCTCCCCATATTGCTAATGAAAACAAAATTGAAAAGACCAATACAATGACTACCAAACGTTGCAGTTCAGAACGTTCAGTCCAAGAAACATTATTCTTTAATTCTTCAAAAGAATCTTTGATATAGTCAATCATTGCTGCCATCTGTTAGTTTTTTTTCAGCACGGGTTGAGAGGCTCGAACTCCCGACACCTGGTTTTGGAGACCAGTGCTCTACCAACTGAGCTAAACCCGTTTTTATTTGACAGAAAAGGCGTCCGCTGTAGGCGGACACCTTCAATGCCATTTAAAAAACATTTTACTTAGTCTAGGATTTCTGTAACCTGCCCAGCTCCAACTGTTCTACCTCCTTCGCGAATTGCAAAACGAAGACCAGTACTTAAAGCTACGGGTTGAATCAAATCAACATTGATTGTCAAGTTATCCCCAGGCATTACCATTTCTACTCCATCTGGAAGAGAAATGTTTCCTGTAACGTCAGTTGTACGAACGTAGAACTGAGGTCTGTAGTTGTTGTGGAAAGGTGTATGACGTCCTCCTTCTTCTTTTTTCAAGATATAAACCTCAGCTTTAAATTTAGCGTGTGGCTTTACAGAACCTGTCTTACAAAGTACCATTCCTCTTTTGATATCTGTTTTTTCAATACCTCTAAGAAGGATCCCTACGTTGTCTCCAGCCTCTCCTCTATCTAAAATTTTACGGAACATCTCTACTCCTGTAATGGTAGATTTCATTTTTTCAGCACCCATACCGATGATATCGATTTCGTCACCTGTGTTGGCAACTCCAGTTTCGATACGTCCAGTAGCAACAGTACCACGACCAGTAATTGAGAATACATCTTCTACTGGCATTAAGAAATCTTTGTCAACATCACGCTGAGGAAGCTCAATCCATGCGTCAACTTCTTCCATTAATTTCATTACAGTGTCTACCCATTTTTGTTCTCCGTTTAGAGCTCCAAGAGCAGATCCCAATACCACAGGTGTATTGTCACCGTCGTAGTCGTAGAATGAAAGCAACTCACGTACTTCCATTTCAACAAGTTCTAATAATTCTTCGTCGTCTACCATGTCCGCTTTATTCAAGAATACTACAATACGAGGTACACCAACCTGGCGTCCAAGAAGTATGTGCTCTCTAGTTTGTGGCATGGGACCATCAGTAGCAGCAACAACAAGAATAGCACCGTCCATTTGAGCGGCACCGGTAACCATGTTCTTTACATAGTCGGCGTGACCAGGACAGTCTACGTGTGCATAGTGACGATTGCTTGTTTGATATTCAACGTGAGAAGTATTGATCGTAATACCACGTTCTTTTTCTTCAGGTGCATTATCGATTTGATCAAAGCTCTTTGCTTCAGAAAAACCAGCATCTGCTAATACTTTTGTAATCGCAGCAGTAAGCGTAGTTTTACCGTGATCAACGTGACCAATTGTTCCAATGTTTAAGTGGGGTTTCGACCGGTCAAATGTTTCTTTAGCCATAATTATTGTTGTTTCAATGTTATTTTTAGGAGCGCAAATTTATTAATTTTTTTCATTTCCTAGTTTCTTTTGCACTTTTTTTTTCTGCAAGATTCTCTTTTTTAACGCTATAGACTTTGGGAGAACATAAAGAGATCTGCTTTTCGGATTTATAAAAAAATAACATAGCATTCAAAAAATAGTGATTACAACAAAAGGCGAGCAAAAGTCAACTCTAGATTTTGTTACTTTGTGACTAGGAAATGATATTCTTCCCAAAATGAAATTAGGCATAGTGATTCCCTGTTTTAATGAATCAAAAAAACTGAATCCATTGGTTTTTCAACATTTCCTCGATAGACATCAAAAGGTTCAGCTTTGTTTTGTAAATGACGGTTCTACAGATACTACTTATAACATCCTTGAAGATCTCAAATTAAGCCACCCCAAACACATACACCTCATCCATTTGGATCAAAATAGCGGAAAAGCAACAGCGGTTCAAACAGGTATTCTTTTTTTTTGTAATCAAAACGAATGCGACCGTGTAGCCTTTCTCGATGGAGACCTTTCCACTTCCTTAGAAGAATGTTATGAGTTGGCTACACATCTCAATACAGAAACAAAGTTTGTTTTTGCATCGCGAATTAAAAAAATAGACAACCAAATAAACCGTCAATGGCATCGATTTATTATAGGTCGGATACTCGCTACCTTTATTTCTAAATTACTCCAACTACCCATTTACGATACGCAATGCGGATGTAAAATTTTCAGCTTGGAGCTTATTACTATTGCTTTTGAAAAACCTTTTATCTCACGTTGGCTTTTTGATGTTGAAGTCTTTTTTAGATTAAAAAACCATTTTGGATCAGAACAATTGATCCAATTTTCAAAAGAAATAGCTTTAAAAAATTGGGAGGACAAGGGAGATTCTAAAATTCCTTGGAGTTATGGCCTTACTGTTTGGGGAGACCTTATTAAAATTTACAATCAATACAAATGACAAAGAATTACACTTTTTTGTGGAAAGAGAAAAGTTATCCAATCTATTTCTGGATGTTGGTTTTTATAAGAGGGATCTTCAACTACAGTCTTCCGCTTATGGATAAAACAGAGGCACGCTACGGAGAAATTGCACGAATTATGGCAGAAACTTCCAATTGGGTCGTTCCACACATCGACTACGGGATCCCCTTTTGGGCTAAACCCCCACTTTCTACTTGGGCAAGTGCATTGAGTATTTCCCTTTTTGGAACCCATGCTTTTTTTGTTCGCTTACCCTATTTGTTGGTCGCTGTGGGTCTGGGACTTTTTTTGAGTCGCTATAAGAAAGAGAATTCCTTTTACCTTCCGGGAATTATCTTACTCTGTCTCCCTGAGTTTTATTTACATGCAGGTGTCGTTTCTACAGATCTTTTTTTAAGTGTTTGTATAGGAATTATGATGCTGAGCTTTTGGGAAGCGATGCAAAAGCAGTCAAAACATTTTTGGGGGTATTTATTTTTTATAGGATTAGGTCTTGGCTTTCTTGCCAAAGGCCCTATAATAGCGCTCTTAACCCTCCCTCCTATTGGTTTATGGTGCTTACTTACCCACAACATAAGAACAGCCCTGGAAAAAGCACCCTGGGTTGGTGGACTATTGCTAACATTAGGTATAGCGATGCCGTGGTACCTACTTGCAGAACATCAGTCTCCGGGATTTTTGAATTATTTCTTTGTAGGCGAACATTTTGAACGTTATTTAAATTCAGGTTGGGAAGGAGACAAATACGGTTTTCCAAAACAGCAACCCTTAGGAATAGTTTGGGGCTTTTTAATACTTTTTTTACTTCCTTGGTCTGTTCTTTTGATTCGCTTGATTTACAAAAAATCGACTCTGTTGAGAACAGATTCTTGGGCCTTATTTCTTCTGCTCTGGTTACTTTGGACACCGCTGTTTTTTACCGCATCTAAAAGCCTGATTCATCCCTATATTTTACCTTGTACTCTCCCAGCGTCCTTGTTTATTGTTCATTTTTGGAAAGAGATCAAAGCCAAAAACACCTATTTGACGATTAGCTTGTTGCTCCCCATTCTTTTGTTGTTTGTTTTACTCTCTGGTTGGGCTAAACCTCTGTATGAAAACAATACAGACCAGCAGCTAGTAAGTAGTGTAGACACAAAACTACCTATTTATTCTCTTGATTATAAAACCTATTCAAGTCAGTTTTACACCCAGGGACGAATCAAACGGATGGATCAAAAAGAATTGGAACAAAAAATAAGGGATACTAGTTCTTCATTTGCCGTACGCATAGCTGCAAAACGATGGAAAGAATTACCAAAGGATATACAAAACAAACTTATCCTCATAAAGGAACACCAAAAAGGAGGTGTGTATGTGTTTAAAGAAAATGAGAAGAATTAGATTTTTGAAGAGCCGATGAGCAGACTTGAACTGCCGACCTCTTCCTTACCAAGGAAACGCTCTACCCCTGAGCTACATCGGCAAAAAAAAAGAGCGAGAGACCGGGTTCGAACCGGCGACATTCAGCTTGGAAGGCTGACGCTCTACCAACTGAGCTACTCCCGC
>VMCW01000005.1 GCA_008081175.1 Flavobacteriaceae bacterium | reverse complement strand
CGCTTGGCCATTTTTACCCAATTGAGCTCCTGTCATGGCGGCTTTGTACAAATAATTGGGAGTACTGAACAAATTATTATTAATTTTTGAAGCAGCTAAATAATAATCATAAGCCTCTTGAAGTTGACCTAACTGAGCGAAAGCATCTCCAATAGCACCTTTAGAAAGTGCGCTCAACAAGACGTCCTCAGAACTAAATTGATCTAGGTAAACGATAGCATTTTGGTAATCCTGAAGGTTTAAATAGGCCATTCCAGCACTGTATGTTGCCAATTTTGCTGCAGGAGTCCCTTCATAATTTTTTATAATGTCCAAGAAACCGTACTTCCCTTCTCCTCCATTGAGTGCTCTTTTATACAGGGAGTCCGAATCTTGGCTATTTACAGCAAGATCAAAATAATACTGCGCTTGGTTCAATTCACTTACAGCTTCTTGCGCTTTAGGCTTGACCACAAAGCTTTGATATCCCAAGAAACCTAAAACACCAACAGCAACCACACCAATAATACTAAGAATTACATTTTGGTATTTTACTACCCACTCTTCTGTTTTTGAGGCAGTAGTGTCTAACGTTTCAAATACTTCTGCTGTAGTGCTTTCTTCTCTAACCTCAGCTTGTTTAGTAGGTGAAACTGATTTCTTTGCTCCGCGTTTTTTGTATGTAGCCATCTTCAAATCTTTAAGGGGTCAAAATTAGTCTTTTTATTCTAATTCAAAAAACAGAATGCTAGCTTCTAACTTATTATTTTTGTCTGGTATGATCTTAAAACAATTAATACTTACTCAATACAAAAACATTACTTCTAAAACATTTGATTTTAACCCCAAAATAAATTGTTTTATTGGAGATAATGGCAAAGGTAAATCTAACATTTTAGATGCCATTTACCACCTTTCTTTTGGAAAAGGTTATTTCAACCCCGTAGCAGTTCAAAACATACAAAATGGAACTGATTTTTTTGTGCTCGATGGAAGATATCTCACTAAAGAACGTGAAGAAAAAATTATTTGTACTCTAAAAAAAGGACAGAAAAAAATCATCAAAAGAAATGGAAAAGTCTATGAAAAACTTTCAGATCACATCGGTTTAATACCCACTGTGATTATCTCACCTGCAGATCGAGATTTGATTTCAGAAGGCAGCAGTACAAGAAGAAAATTTATTGACGGAGTCATTGGCCAAACCGATCCTGTTTTTCTGCAAAACCTATTGGAGTACAACAAAATTATATCACAACGCAATGCATTATTGAAATTCTTTGCGCTTAACAATACTTTTGACTTGGAGACGCTCAGTATTTATAACACTCAACTTTCAGAACGTTCTACCTTGATTTTTGAAAAAAGAAAAGCATTTATGGAAAACTTCATCACTGTATTTCACCACAGATATGAAAACATAAGTGAAGGAAGTGAAAAAGTCTCTTTAGTTTATGAGAGTCAACTTCATCAAAACACTCCTGACAAACTTCTCGAAGAATCAATAAGTAAAGATAAAATACTACAGCACACCTCTACTGGGATTCATAAAGACGATATTCAATTTCTTCTAGACGAACAACCCATCAAAAAATTTGGTAGCCAAGGACAACAAAAAACCTTTTTGGTCGCATTAAAATTAGCGCAATTCGATTTCCTTAAAAAACAAACCGGTGGAGCACCCATTCTTCTACTGGACGATGCGTTTGACAAACTGGATCAAAAACGGGTAACTCAAATTATCTCGTTGGTAGATCATGATGATTTTGGTCAAATATTCATTACAGACACCCACGAAGAACGCACACTTGAAGCTTTAAAAAGTGTAGAGTCTAGTTTTGAACTTTTTAAGCTTATTTAAATGAAGAATCTCTTTGTACTTATTTTATTTGTGCTCCTGTCAAGCTGTACTAATCAAAAGATTGTTAAAATAGAGGCTTTAGAGGGGTATTGGGAAGTGAAATATATCACAGAAAAGGGAGAGCAGTTTACTCCAAAGACGACTGCGCTACTCTATGATTATTACCAAATGAATTATCCTAAAGGCCTCTTAAAGAAGGTTGCACCCAACCCAGATGGCACCTTTTCTACCTCAGAAGATGCTACCCTATTTGAATTAGAAAAAGTGGAAAAAAACTATTTTATTCATTTCAAATCCAGATGGGATGAATGGTCGCGAAAAATTCTATATTTAGATCAAGAACAATTGGTTCTCGAAAACGACAATCGCGAATTTTATTATAAAAGACCCTACCAAAAAACCTCAAACGAATGAATCATTCGAAAAATAAATTTGAAGCCAAATCCCTAAAGGATGTTTTAAAAGAGGTCGTAGATCAAAAACCTTTACAGAAAGGGGTTCAAAAAGTACGTATATGCAACGCTTGGGGAGAAGTCATGGGTAAAAACATTCTCAACTACACAGACGAAGTACGTTTTTCTTATAACATTCTATATGTCAGTATACGTTCTGCTCCATTAAAAATGGAACTGAGTTATGAGCTCGAAACAATCACAAAACAAATCAACACCCATCTGGGTGGTGACTTTATCAAGAAGATAGTTTTACACTAGAAACATTCGCGTCCAGCAAAATGAAAAGCAGCTTCAATTGCGGCATTTTCATCACTGTCAGACCCGTGAACTGCATTTTCACCTATAGAAGTAGCGTAAAGCTTGCGAATAGTACCTTCAGCTGCCTCCACTGGATTTGTGGCACCTATTAAATTTCTAAAATCTACAACTGCATTTTCTTTTTCAAGTACAGCAGCTACAATAGGGCCTCTAGACATAAAAGCGACGAGTTCTGGATAGAAAGGTCTTTCGCTATGAACCGCATAAAAGCGTTCTGCATCACTCTTAGCTAATTGAGTCAGTTTTAATGCTTTAATTTGAAAACCAGCAGAAGTGACCTTTTGTAAGATGTTTCCTATGTGCCCATTTTCTACAGCGTCGGGCTTAATCATCATAAGTGTAGTGTTTGCCATTTTTTTTTTGGCGAAAGTACTAAATGTATTTTAAAGCCCTATTCCCCAGTCAAAGAATCTCTTCATAATTATAAAAGTCAATCTACGATCTGTTACAAATCACCTAAAATAGTATCTTAGCACCAATATGAAAAAGCACTTTATAAGCGCCCTGCGGAAAGCATTAGAAACTCCTAAAAAAATTGTTATTCTACCTCATAGAAATGCTGACGGAGATGCTTTAGGAAGTACACTAGCTCTCAAACACTTTTTGACTCAAAAAAAACACCAAGCAGTAGTCCTTTCTGCAAATGACTATCCTAGTTTTTTAAAATGGCTTCCTGGCGAAACCGATGTGTTAAAGTACACCCAAACTCCTAAGCAAGTTCGAGAGCACCTCCACAAGGCGGACATTATATTTACTTTGGATTTTAATGCTTTATCTCGTGTTGAAGACCTTACTGAATTGGTTAAAAAGAGTGATGCACTAAAAATAATGATCGATCACCACGAAGAACCGGAAGACTATGCTGATTTACAATACTCTGACCCCTCTATGAGTTCTACTTGTGAAATGGTTTATCATGTTATAAAAGCACTCGATGAAAAAGAATTTAACCAAACTATTGCCCAATGCCTCTATACCGGTATAATGACAGATACAGGTTCGTTTCGCTACCCTTCCACTACATCAGAAACACACCAAGCTGTAGCTCATTTGATCCAGCTGGGTGCAGACAGCGCATCAATTCATCAACAGGTATACGACAGCGCACCTTTTAGTCGACTAAAATTGTTAGGAATAACACTTTTTAATCTGAAAAAAATCCCCAATCTACCAATCGTTTTCATGACACTTACCCAAAAAGAATTGGAGTCTTGTGAGTACCAAAAGGGAGATACAGAAGGATTTGTAAATTATGGGCTAAGTCTTGAAGGTATTGTATTTTCTTGTATCATGATTGAGAACGAAAGTGAAGGAAAAATAAAAATGTCTTTTCGTTCACAAGGAGCTTTTTCTGTAAATGATTTTGCGAGAACCTATTTTGATGGAGGAGGTCATCACAATGCTGCAGGAGGTATGTCAATGGACTCTATGAAAACCACAGTAGATCGTTTTAAAAAAGCAGTTGAAGAAATTAAAGATCAGCTCGATGCGTTCTAAAACCATGAAAAACAGTCTTTACCTCATGCTACTGTGCTTCTTTTTTGCTTGTCAGGAAAACAAAGCAAGGTATCCTCTCAATAAGAGTAAAGAAGTTTTTTTAAACACCTCAGCTTCGAGAAATAAAGCGCTTTTGGCACGAGAAGAATCTTTAATTAGACAGTCTGCTCAAAGAGACAGTTTGCTTGAATTTCAATCTTCAGAAAAGGGTTTTTTGTACGCTTACATTAAAAAATCTAAAGAAAATATACCTTTACCCAAAAAGGGTACTCCAGTACGTTTTGAATACCAAATAGAAGATTTAAACAAATCCATACTCTATGAAAAATCAGAACTTGGAACAGTCGATTATTTAGTTGACCAAGAAGATTTAGTGCCTGCCTTACGAGAAGGCATACGCTTGATGCGTCCAAAAGAGGTTGTTGTATTTCTTTTTCCTTCCTACCTTTGTTATGGCTACCAAGGTGACGGAGATAAAATTGGTGTCAATCAACCCCTTCGTTTTACCATAGAAAGACTACCTATTAATTAACTCTTAAATTTTGAACATGAAACAATTTATACTTTCAGTTTTTGCATTTACGGTACTTTTAGGCTGTAAATCAAACTACCCAGACCTAGAGCCCGGTTTGTATGCTGATATACAAACTGATAAAGGAACAATACTAATTAAATTAGCCACAGAAAAAGCACCCATAACAGTAGCCAATTTTGTTTCGCTTAGCGAAGGGAAAAACCCAAAAGTTAGCGAAGAATACCAATCCAAGAGATTTTACGATGGTCTTAAGTTTCACAGGGTTATTAAAGACTTCATGATTCAAGGTGGTGATCCTTTAGGAAATGGATCTGGTAACCCAGGCTATCGCTTTGACGATGAATTCAGTGATTTGACTCATGATGGTCCTGGAATTTTATCTATGGCCAATAGCGGTCCTGCTACTAACGGTAGCCAATTTTTTATAACACATAAAGCAACCCCTTGGCTGGATGGAAAGCACACCGTTTTTGGAGCAGTAGTAGAAGGACAAGCTGTAGTGGATAGTATAGAACAAAACGATGTGATTCAAAAAATAAATATCATCAGAAAAGGAAGTGACGCTCGTAAATTTGATGCTCCTAAAATTTTTGAAGATTATTTTGAAAATCGAGAGGCTATAGCAAAAGAAAAAGAAGCAAAAAAGGCAGAACTTAGTGAACAAAACGCCACAAAATTTGAAGCATTAAAAGAGCAAGCCAAACTAACTTCCTCTGGACTGCAGTACATCATTACAGAAAAGGGATCAGGAAAAAATGTGACATCAACAAATGTTGCAATGGTTCATTATGCAGTGTATTTTGTAGACGGTACTTTGTTAGAAACGAGCAATGAAACTACCGCTATAAATAACGATGCATTCAATTTGCAAAAACAATCTGCAGGCATGTACGAGCCTATAGAAGCGCGAGTAGGACCTGAAGATCGAATGATTGAAGGCTTTAAAGAAGGAATTCGGTTGCTGAAAGAAGGAGACAAAGCCACTCTTTTTCTGCCTTATACGCTAGCTTATGGTGAAGGAGGAACTCGAGGGATACCTCCACAATCTGATTTGATTTTTGAAGTTGAAGTCATCAGTGTAAAAGAATAGTACTCTAACAAAAGCCAAGTAAATCTTGGCTTTTTTATTCCTTATGATTTGAAACGAATTCACTTCTTTTTCATTGTTTTATTACCTATACAATGGATTGTAATTAAAGGAATTCAAAAAAACCCTCAAGGGGTTGAGACCTATTACAGTGAGGGTCTCTACCCCTTTATTTTTAATTTTCATCGCTATTTTTTTAACAGAATACCCTTTTCTGTTGGTGATTTACTTTATGGATTGGGACTCCTGTTTTTTTTAAAACTCCTGATTGATTTGTTCCAAAAGAAAATTAGTTTCAGTAATGTAGTCTTTAATGGTCTTTCTTTATTTTCTCTTTTGCTACTTCTCTTTCAATTGAATTGGGGACTTAACTACTATCGTTTACCTCTACACCAAAAACTAAATTACAATCTCAATTATACAGAGGACGAGCTTCACTTCACTCTTGATCAACTAATAAGAAAGTCCAATAGCTTGCATGATAAGTTAAGCAACAATGACACAATTGCAGTACAAATAAGCTATGCTAGATCAACTATAGCTGAGACTATAGAGAGAGAGTTTCAATTTGATTTGCTCCAATTCAATCACAGACCCTACATAAAAAACTCATTGTGGAACACACTTCTCAGCTACATGGGCTATGCTGGGTATTTAAACCCCTTTACACTAGAATCACAAGCAAACCAAAAAATCCCAAAATTGAGCTATATCGTAACTACCGCTCATGAGATGGCACATCAACTGGGGATTGCTTCGGAAAGAGAAGCAAACTTTATCGCTTTTTATACAAGCATACACCACCCTGATCCATTCATTCAATACGCGGGTTATACCTTTGCTCTTCGATACTGTTATTCAGAACGTTTTAAGGCTCATCCTGAAAAAGCAAGAAAGCAACTTCAAAATTTAAATAAAGGAGTGTTGAAAAACTTCCAGGAACTCTCTCAGTTTTGGGAAAAATATCAAAATCCCTTTGAACCTATTTTAAAAAAAGGATACGATTCATACCTGAAAGCCAATGGTCAGCCACAGGGAATTCAAAGTTATGATGCAATGGTTGGTTTGGTAGTAGCTTATACACTAAAAGAATACAAATCGCTCGATAAAATTGATTAATTTCATTGTTTCTAATTTGTCCGCGTAAATGAAACTTATCAGCAGTTCTAAAAACCCAGAAATCAAACAATTACGCTTGTTGTATGACAAATCAAGAGAACGTAAAAAACAAGGGCTTTTTGTTATTGAAGGGGAAAGAGAACTTCAAAAAGCACATTTAGCAAACTATCATATTGACAAAATATTCTTAGAGGAAGGAAGCCAGTCAGAACATCAAGAAATAAAACAACTCATAGATGAAAAACCTTGTCTAAAGTTGGAAAAATCAATATTTCAACAAATTAGTAGACGTTCTGGAGCAGAAAAAATTATCGCAATTGCAAAAAGTAAAAAGCATCAACTGGAATCGCTTAAATTACCTGAAAACGCACTTGTTTTAGTAATAGAGGCCCCGGAAAAACCTGGAAATATCGGCGCGCTATACCGAACCGCAAAAGCTGCGAATTTGGATGCGGTAATCATTGCCAATCCCAAAACAGACTTTTACAATCCCAACAGTATTCGATCCAGCTTAGGGGGGCTTTTTTTAATCCCTACAGCTATAGCACCTTCAAACGAGGTGGTTGACTTTCTAAATCAAAAAGACTTTGCTATAGCAACCACTACCTTGGCTACAAATGCCGTTTCCTATAATCAATACGATTACAAAACACCTTGTGCACTGGTTATGGGTACGGAAAGCACAGGACTAGAAAACAGTTGGTCGAAAGCAAGTCATCACAACCTTATAATTCCTATGCACAGCTCAATAGATTCATTGAATCTCTCTGTTTCGGCAGGGATTTTGATGTATGAGGCAGCACGAAAGAACAAAAGACTTGAATAAAATTCAATTCTTTAGTATATTCCCTAAGCCATGATTGTAGATCCAAAAACGGAAAATAAAGAAATTGCAAAACAGTACAAAGAACTGTTGCGCATCAGCTATCAGACCCTAAGCGAAGAGGATAAAAAAATGATTCGCCTTGCTTTTGACATGGCTGTCGAGGCACATAGTGAACAAAGGAGAAAATCTGGGGAAGCTTATATTTTTCACCCAATAAGTGTGGCTAAAATTGTCGCTCAGCAAATTGGATTAGATGCCACTTCAATCTGTGCGGCTCTATTGCATGACGTAGTAGAAGACACTCAATTTTCTCTAAAGGACATCGAGCGTTTGCTCGGAGCAAACGTTGCAAAAATTGTTCAAGGTCTCACCAAAATATCCCACCTCAAAAAAGACAAAAATATTTCGCTACAAGCGGAAAACTTTAGGAAGATGTTGTTGACCCTCAACGATGACGTTCGGGTGATTATCATCAAAATTGCAGACCGTTTACACAATATGCAAACCATGGATTCGATGCCAGAGTACAAACAGGTAAAGATAGCTTCAGAAACACTATACATCTATGCTCCCCTAGCACACCGAATTGGACTTTATAATGTAAAAACAGAGCTGGAAGACCTCAGCTTGAAATATACTGAACCCCAGCGATATGAATCTATAAAAGAGAAAATAGAGGAAACCAAAGAAGCTCAAGAGACCTACATAAAATCATTTTCGAAATTTTTAAGCAAAGAGTTAAAAAAGGAACGGTTTGATTTTGAAATAAAAGGAAGAAGTAAATCCATTTATTCCATTCATAGAAAAATGGTTACTCAAAATGTTCCTTTTGAGAAAATCTATGATAAATTCGCCCTGCGTATCATCTACAAGGCCATCAAAAACAAAGAAAAGTTTTTAGCCTGGAAAATTTATTCAATCGTAACTGATCACTTTACACCAAACCCTACTCGACTAAGAGACTGGATATCAGCACCCAAATCAACAGGATATGAAGCCCTTCACATCACCGTAATGGGTCCGGCAAATAAGTGGGTAGAAATTCAAATTCGATCAGATCGAATGAATGAAATTGCAGAAAAAGGATATGCTGCACATTATAAATACAAACAAGGAGATCAAAAAGATATAGGAATTGAAGCATGGCTCAACCGACTTCAAGAAGTTTTAGAAAACAACACTGGCAACGCTATTGATTTTGTAGAAGACTTCAAGCTAAACCTCTATGCTAAAGAAATTTTTGTTTTTACTCCAAAAGGAGATTTAAAATCCTTACCCCAAGGAGCCACAGCACTAGACTTTGCTTTTTTTATTCATTCCGAGATAGGAAAAAAGACAAGAGGTGTTCGAGTAAATGATAGACTTGTTCCCTTGAGTAAAGTACTCAAAAGTGGCGATCAAATAGAAGTGATCACTTCTGAAAACATTAAGCCTAGCAGCAACTGGTTGGACTTTGTAGTTACTGCCAGAGCACGTTCCATTATCAAATCTTCTATTAACGAAGAGAAAAAAACACATGCTGAAGAGGGAAAAGAAATTCTAAGAAGAAAACTTAAGCCGCTTAAAATTACCTTAAACGATAAAACCATTCAACAGATGTTGGATTATTTTAAATTTGAAAATAGCCAAGATTTGTATTATCGAATAGGAATTGGAACAGTAGACAATAAAAAACTCAAAGAGTTTGCAAACGAATACAACAATACCCTACTGAATTTCTTTAAAAGAAGAAGCAGAAAAAGTAATCCCATTCCAAATACCGATGCAAACCAAATTACTGAAAAATACGACCAGCTTGTTTTTGGAAAAGAAAAAGAACCACTGGCTCACAGTTTTGCTAGCTGCTGCAGACCCATACCAGGAGACGCTGTCTTTGGATTCATAACCGTTAACGAAGGAATAAAGGTACATCACAAAGAATGTCCCAATGCGTTGGCACTACAGTCTAACTTCGCCTATCGAATTATCCCTGCAAAATGGGTGGATTCGAGTGCTCAAGAATTTAATGCTGTTTTAAACCTATCTGGAATTGATAAGAAAGGATTGGTAAACGAAGTGACCCGAATGATATCCAACAATAAAAGTGTGAATATCAATAAAATCAATTTTGATTCTGAAGATTCATATTTCACAGGGATCATTCACGTAAGTGTTCCCAATAAAAACGTACTAAATAAACTGGTACAAAACCTCTCTAAAGTAAATGGTATCGATAAAATTGTAAGAAAATAGGGCTTAATAACTATCTTTACCAAATGCAAGTTCAAAAATCAAATCAGGACATCGTAAAGGAAGTTTTCATCAACTACCTCGATCTAAAAGGGCATCGTAAAACCCCTGAACGATTTGCCATCTTGTTTGAAATTTATGACAGTAAAGAACATTTTGATATTGAATCTCTGTACATCAAAATGAAAAACAAAAATTACCGCGTCAGTAGGGCTACTCTATACAACACCATAGAACTACTTCTAGAGTGTGGCTTAGTTCGAAAACATCAATTTGGAAAAAACCAAGCCCAGTACGAAAAGTGTTATTTTGATCATCAACACGATCATTTTATATATACAGACACTGGTGAGGTCAAAGAGTTTTGCGACCCTAGAATTCAGCAAATAAAAAAAACGATAGAAGAAGTTTTTGATGTCGATATACACAATCATTCTTTATACTTTTACGGCACCAAAAAAAAAAATCACTAGAATAAATGGCGGTTGACTTACTACTAGGACTCCAATGGGGCGATGAGGGAAAAGGTAAAATTGTGGACGTTCTTACGTCCTCTTATGATATTATTGCGCGATTTCAAGGTGGACCCAACGCGGGTCATACCCTAGAGTTTGAAGGAAATAAGCACGTATTGCACACCATTCCTTCAGGCATTTTCCACCCAAAAGCTATAAACCTTATTGGAAATGGAGTCGTTATAGACCCTGTAATTTTCATGAAAGAAATTGAAGATTTGTCTCCTTATTCAATTGATTTTAACAACAAGCTGCTGGTTTCAAAAAAAGCACACCTCATACTGCCCACTCACCGACTCCTCGATGCTGCATCGGAAGCGTCCAAAGGAAAAGCTAAAATAGGGTCTACCCTGAAAGGTATTGGCCCTACTTATATGGATAAAACGGGAAGAAATGGAATACGAGTAGGGGATATTCTTTCGCCAAACTGGGAAGAAAAATACCGTGTATTAACACAAAAACACCTCGATCTTCTGAAAAGTTATGATACTAAAATAGATTTTAATTTAAACGATTTGGAAGAACCCTTCTTTAAAAGCATCGCTGCATTGAGAAAATTTGAATTAGTCGACAGTGAACAATTCCTCATCGAAGCTCAAAAGGAAGGAAAAAAAATACTAGCCGAAGGGGCGCAAGGGTCTTTATTGGATATTGATTTTGGGACCTATCCTTTTGTAACTTCCTCAACTACTACGGCTGCTGGTGCTTGTACAGGTCTGGGGGTTGCTCCAAATCAAATCAAAGAAGTTTTTGGAATCTTTAAAGCATATGCAACACGAGTAGGTAGCGGTCCTTTTCCTACTGAACTTTTTGACGAAACAGGGGAACAAATGGCCAAAACAGGAAATGAGTTTGGTTCAACTACAGGTCGGGCAAGAAGATGTGGGTGGATTGATCTAGTAGCCTTAAAATACTCTATAGACATCAACGGGGTAACCCAGCTTATGATGATGAAAGGGGACGTACTTTCTGGTTTTGACACCATAAAAGTTTGTATTGCATACGACACAGAACAGGGCAGAATGAACTATTTACCCTATGATATCGCTTCGCAACAAATCACCCCAGTATATGAAGAATTACCCGGATGGGAAGAAGATTTAACCGCAATGACCCAGGCAGATCAATTTCCAGAATCTTTTAAAAAGTACATTTCCTATTTAGAAAAGGTTTTAGAAATACCCATTAAAATTGTATCTGTAGGACCAGATAGGAAACAAACCATTTTCAGATAACGTTTTCTACTATGCAACTGTCGTATCGAATCGTAGCGTATACTACCGCTCTACTTGCGACTTTTTTGGGCTTTACCCAAGAGACTAAAATCATTGAAATCAGACAAGCTGGAGGATCAAGACAGGATCAAGAAACTTTTCCTGGAGCAAACATCCTTTTTAAAAACTCAGAGAAAAGAGTACTTCTCTATCACGAGGGAGCACTCATTGAATCTGATCTTGCATATTTTTATTCTAACGATAACAATTTTAGAGCAGTAGGTGAGGTCGTATTTACTCAAGGAGACAGCCTAAAAATGACCTGTAACACTATTGAATACGATGGAAAAACTCAAATTGCGATAGCGGAGGGTGCTGTTTACTTAAAACGCCCAGACATGTCTCTGACTACTGAAAAACTAAATTTAGACCGCATTCAAAACGAGGCCTTTTACAATACTAAAGGAATCATTGTAGATAGTGCTAGTACCCTGACAAGTAATCGAGGGAGGTACTATATGAATGAAAAAAAGTACCGCTTTACTTCGAATGTCACCATTAATAATCCCGAATACACGGTCAATTCTGATCAGTTAGATTACTATACCGAACGCAATCAA
Source organism: Flavobacteriaceae bacterium (assembly GCA_008081175.1). Lineage (GTDB taxonomy): Bacteria > Bacteroidota > Bacteroidia > Flavobacteriales > Flavobacteriaceae > MS024-2A. The sequence goes on along the minus strand of VMCW01000005.1, from coordinate 4,211 downwards.
GCCTATCTTTACGGTAATTCTAAAATCAAAGGGGAAGCGTACACCATAGAGTGTGAACGTGGGTTTTATGATCTCGATAGAGAAAAAGGTGTGTTTAAAAAAAATGCAACCCTCTTTTACGACAATAAAATTATCAAAGGTGACAGCCTATACTTCGAGAGTGAAAAAAACTACGCAGCGGCAACCAAAAATGTTTCAATTCTCGATTCTCTAAATAATTCTATCATTACAGGACATTACGGGGAAATTTTTAAAGAAAAAGATTCTGCTATAATTACTAGAAGAGCACTAGCTGTTAATATCATTGATCAAGACTCACTCTTTATTCACGCAGACACACTCGTTGCAACTGGACCAGAAGAACGAAGAATTTTAAGAGCTTATTACGATGTGAGGATATTAAAAAGCGACCTTCGCGGAAGATCTGACTCTCTCTTTTTAGACGAATCCATAGGGCTGACAAAGCTCCTCAACAAACCACTGACAAAGCAACAGGAACAAATATTTACAGAAGCAGATCGAAATAAAAACAATCCCGTTTTATGGTTCGATAAAAGTCAAATGTCCGGAAATCAAATTCTTTTGCTTTCAGACACACAAACCAATAAACTAGACTCTTTGAAAATAGACGGAAACGTTTTTATTATTGAGAAAGACACCTTGAGCGAAAAAGGGTTCAATCAAATCAAAGGAGGTACTTTAAGAGGAGCCTTTAAAGAGGGAAAACTAGACAATATTGTCATCAAGAAAAATACAGAAATGGTCTATTACCTTTACAATGATGAAGATTTACAATTGATTGGTATCGACAAAACCACCTGTAGTGCACTTCAAATGAATTTTTTGGATGGTGAAATCAATGACATCACCTTTTTAGTAAGTCCCAATGGCGATGTATATCCAGAAGAAGAACTCCCAATCAATGAGAGAACACTAAAGGGATTTGCATGGAGAAAAGAAGAGCGTCCAGAGACCATCAATGATTTATTTGATGAAAATGATAAAGAAGATCAATTTCCAGAAATACTGAAATTTAAGTACCCAGAAACAACTCCTAATCGGGATAAATTACCTTAATGAATCTCCTTAAAAAAGATTTTTTACAATACCAGGCAAAAACAACACCACACCCACTTGGTCTAGAGGTCAAAAGGGCTAAAGGGAGTTTTATTACCGCTACAGATGGAAAAAAGTATCTGGATTTTGTTGCTGGTGTATCCGCCTGTAGCCTTGGACACCGCCATCCAAAAGTAGTTCGCGCCATCCGTAAGCAGACGCGCAAATACTTACATGTCATGGTTTATGGAGAATTTGCTCAGGCTCCCGCTGTAGCTCTTTGTAAAGAACTCATAGCCCTGCTTCCAGAAAATCAAGAAAGTGTTTATCTCACAAATTCCGGTACAGAAGCTATAGAAGGAGCTTTAAAATTAGCGAAAAGAGCCACAGGAAGAAGTGAATTAATAGGAGCTCAAAACAGCTATCATGGAAGCACACAGGGCGCACTAAGTCTTTTGGGTTCAGAGCATCAAAAGAAGGGATACGGACCACTACTCCCGCAAACACGATTCATCCGATTTAATGCAGAAGAGGACTTACAGCAAATCAATACCAATACTGCTGCAGTTCTTTTAGAAACCATCCAGGGAGGAGCAGGTTTTATTTTGCCAAATTCCGACTATTTAAAAAAGGTTAAACAACGTTGTGAAAAAGTGGGCGCCTTATTGATTTTGGATGAAATACAACCAGGCTTTGGAAGGACAGGTCGCTTTTTTGGATTTGAACATTACAATGTTCAGCCTGATATTGTTGTAATGGGAAAAGGAATGGGCGGTGGTTTACCAGTAGGTGCATTTACAGCTTCAAACGAATTGATGCAGCAATTAGCAATAAATCCAAAATTAGGACACATTACTACCTTTGGGGGAAATCCCCTAATAGCTGCAGCGTGTCTAGCTACTCTCAGAGAATTGAGAGATTCCAACTTAATTCGTCAAATTGAAGAAAAAGAAGCTCTCTTTCGGGAGTTGTTAAAGCACGAAAAAATCATTGAAATCAGAGGAAAAGGGTTGATGCTAGCGCCTCTTTTTGAAACAGAAGAGCTTGCCAATCAGGTGGTTCTCAAGTGTATGGAAAAAAGATTGCTGTTGTTTTGGTTGCTCTGGGAGAAAAGAGCAGTACGAATCTCACCCCCTCTTACAATCTCTAGCAAACAAATCCGTCAGGGATGTGCTATTATACGAGGTGTACTAGACACCCTTTAACTGACAAGTGTTAACTATTTTGTTAAAAACAAATTGAAATACAACTGCATTTCTCTAGAGTTGTCATTTATTTTTAAATAACCTATTAGGAATTGATTTATGTTCAATTACAACTCTGGAGAAACACAATCCTCCATCAAGAAATTTGAGAAAATGCTCAAAACAAATCACATCTATTTTTTTGATGCCCAAGAATTTGAAGACATCATAATTCACTATTTGGGTTTTGGTGAAAACCATTTGGCAAAAAAAGCACTAAAAATGGGATTGGAGCAACACCCAGATTGTCTTCCGCTATTACTCCTTCAGAGTGAGATTCTTATCCTAGATGAAAAATTTGAGATGGCCTTACAACTTCTTGAGTACGTTGAAAAACTAAGTCCTTACGATGAAGAAATAGCGCTTCAAAAAGCCAGTATTGCCTCAAAAAAAGGAGATCATAAATCCTCAATTGCTCACTTACACAATGCGCTAGAACTATCCGAAGACCCAATAGAAATATGGAATCTTCTGGGAATGGAGCATTTGTTAGCAGAAGAATTTGACGAAGCTGCATATTTTTTTAAAAACTGCTTAGAAGACAACCCCGAAGACTACCCCTCCCTTTACAATTTATTGTATTGTTACGAACAATTGGATCAAGAGCAAGAGGCAATAGATGCATTAAACAAAGTACTAGAATACGATCCCTATTGTGAGGTAGCTTGGCATCAATTAGGTAAAATTTTAATGAAAGTTGGAAGAATGAAAGAAGCACTTTCAGCTTTGGACTTTGCGATAATCAGTGATGATAGTTTTACCGGTGCCTATATAGAAAAGGGAAATATTTTAGAGTCCATGGGGAGAATAAATGAAGCGATCGAAAATTACGAGGTTGCATTAAATTCAAATGAACCTTCTGCCTTCATTTATAAATGTATCGGCAGATGCCACGAACAGTTAGGAAATACAGAACTAGCCAAACAGTTTTATCTAAAATCAATAAAACTTGAACCCTCCAATGAAAAAAGTTGGGAAGCTCTAGTGCGATTTTTTATAACACAAAAGAATTATACAAGAGCAAAATTCTACATCGAACAAGCACTTGAAACAAATAGTGATTCAGTAGATCTCTGGAAATTAGGATTAGAACTCTACCGTTCTATGAAAAAAAACGATAAAGCGATTCAATCAGCCCAAAAACTATTGGAATTAGGTAAATATAACGCTGAAATAAACATTCACCTTATTGACTTATTGTTAGAAAAAAAGCATTGGGAAGAAGCTCACTCTGTAGCAGAGGAAGCCTTTGCTGCATTTCCAAAAAATAGAGATTTAGCACTCAGAATAGCAGGCCTTTGTTTTCATTTAAACCGTACAGATGAGGGGCTCTATTTATTAAATCCAATCCAACTTGGTCCTAAGGAGAAAGCACAATTTTCTGCTCTTTTTCCTGATTTTAAAACCCTACTCTCTTAGGGATAATTTATTCGTAAATTGAATTAAATTGGGTTCGCTACCTTTGTCTGGTGCAAAAACAATGATATGCGCTATTTACTACTTTACTTGAAGGGAATGATGATGGGTGCCGCAGACATCGTACCCGGTGTTTCTGGAGGTACAATTGCTTTAATAACAGGAGTTTACCAAGAACTTTTGGAAAGTATTAATGCTTTCTCTTGGCAAAATCTGAGCTCTTTTAAAAAAGATGGAATAAAAGGCGTTTGGAAAAGACTAAAGGGTCCTTTTTTACTTTCTCTCTTTGGTGGTATTCTATCCAGCATCTTACTTTTTTCTAGAATTTTAGAGTGGTTGCTCATTCATGAACCTATAGGACTATGGTCTTTTTTCTTCGGTCTTCTAATTGCCAGTATTCTTTTTTTAATTAATTTTTTGGCGCAATAGCTTCCTACCTTCTTACACAACTTACAGGAGTCTCTAGTAATACCCCTTTATGGTATTTATTTTTTG
>VMCW01000186.1 GCA_008081175.1 Flavobacteriaceae bacterium | reverse complement strand
CCGTCACTTTGGGTTACTTCTTTTATGACGCTTTTAAGACGTTCTTCAAACTCTCCTTTGTATTTAGCTCCTGCAATTAAAGCGCCCATATCCAAAGCATAAATTCGTTTGTCTTTTAAATTTTCGGGAACATCACCATCTACTATTCGATGGGCGAGACCCTCTGCAATTGCTGTTTTACCAGTTCCAGGCTCTCCTACCAGTATGGGGTTGTTTTTTGTGCGGCGACTCAAAATTTGTAATAAGCGTCTTATTTCTTCATCTCTTCCTATTACTGGATCCAATTTCCCCTCTTTAGCTAGATGGTTTAAGTTTTTAGCGTATTTTTCTAAAGCGTTGTACTGCTGTTCTGCAGAGGGTGATTTAATTTTCTCTCCTCTTCGCAATGTTTCGACTGCTTCTTCTAGATTTTTTTCAGTTACCCCTTGGTCTTTGAGAAGCTTTGCCACTGTACTATCCGACTGTATCAATGCTTTAAGAAGATGTTCTGTAGCGACATAATCGTCTTGTTGTTTTTTAGCTAAGGCAATCGCTTGCATTAGTGTCTTTTGGGCTTTTTGTGAAAGCACTTGCGAACCTCCTTCTACCTTTGAAAAGTGATTTAATTCACTAGTATTTAACTTCTTTAATAAATTGATGTCGATTTTCAGTTTGCCAAAAAGATAGGGGAGGACCGTTTCGTCTACTTCCAATAAGCCATAAAATAAATGCTCGTTTTCAATTTGAGGGTGTCCCTTTTCAAAAGCATATTGTTGAGCAGCTTGAACCGCTTCTTGAGTTTTTAAGGTAAGATTATTCAAATTCATAGCAATTTTTTTATGTTCCATTCAAAAGTTGTTCCAAGAGTTTATTTCTGCCTTCTTGACAGATGAAGTGCTATAATTCAAGACATTATGTCTCTATCAATGAACTCTTTACTGATAGAATAAGTGTTAATTACCGTTGAATAACTCAAGATTTTTTGATTTACTTAATAGTCAGCTTAAACATCAAATACTTTAATTTTGAGTTTTAAAATAAATTATGCAGCGCGATACGATACTTTTTGATTTAATAAATAAAGAAGAGGCTCGACAGTCCAATGGAATCGAATTAATAGCTTCTGAAAATTTCACTAGTCCTGCCGTAATGGAGGCTTGTGGTTCAGTTCTTACAAATAAATACGCTGAAGGCTATCCAGGAAAACGCTATTACGGTGGTTGCGAAGTCGTTGATGAAGTGGAAACATTAGCAATAGATCGTGCAAAGCGTCTGTTCGGTGCTGCTTATGCTAACGTTCAGCCGCATTCGGGTTCACAAGCCAATACCGCTGTATTTCATGCTTTTTTAAAACCCGGGGATAAAATTTTGGGCTTTGATTTATCACACGGAGGGCATTTGACTCATGGGTCTCCAGTAAATTTTTCTGGTCGGTTGTATAAAGCTCATTTTTACGGGGTTCAAGAAGCAAGCGGTCGATTAGATTACGAAAACATACGTTCTATAGCAAAAGAGGTACAACCTCAAATGATTATTGCAGGAGCCTCTGCCTATTCTCGAGATATCGACTTTGCTAAATTTCGAGAAATTGCAGATGAAGTTGGGGCATTTCTCTTAGCAGACATATCCCATCCCTCTGGAATGATAGCCACAGGATTATTAAGTGATCCTATTCCGCACTGCCACGTAGTAACCACCACTACGCACAAAACTCTTAGGGGGCCTCGGGGAGGACTTATTTTAATGGGAGAAGATTTCGATAATCCTTTTGGTTTGACCCTAAAAAGTGGAACACCTCAAAAAATGTCACATTTACTCAATATGGCGGTTTTCCCAGGGAACCAAGGAGGTCCTTTAATGCATATTATTGCCGCTAAAGCAATTGCCTTTGAGGAAGCCTTACAGCCTTCATTCAAAGTCTATATGCAACAAGTACAAAAAAATGCTCAAGCGATGGCTAAAGCTTTTGTATCACGAGGATATCACCTCATTTCTGGGGGGACCGACAACCACATGATGTTAATCGATCTTCGTAATAAAAATATTACTGGTAAAGCGGCAGAACAAGCCTTGGTTAAAGCAGAAATAACCGCCAACAAAAACATGGTACCCTTTGATGATAAATCACCCTTTGTGACCTCTGGAATACGTATAGGTACTGCTGCAATAACTACTCGCGGTTTAAAAGAAACGGATATGGAAACCGTTGTTGATTTTATCGACCGAGTACTTGTGGATTCTGAAAACGAAGCTGTAATTACTAGGGTTGCCCAAGAAGTTCACGAGTTGATGCAGGGCAGAGCGCTTTTTAACGCCTAAAGGTCCTTGTTCAAAAGTTTAAGCAGGGATTCTGAAAGGGGTTCTGGTCTGCCTGTATTTTTATTGATATAGCACCATTGTGTACTGCATTTAGCTATAATACGCTCATTCTTTTTTAAAACGATTTCTACAATTCGTTCCGATAAGGCTCCTTTGCTTTTGGCAATATAGGTTTTCAAGTTTATTTGGTCTCCAAGAAAAGCAGCTTGTTTATATTCAATGTGATGACTTCGAACGACCCAATTGTGAAAGGGGGTTTCTGTTGAGGCAGTCAATGCTTCCCAATGTGCTTTAGCAACTTCTTGAACCCATATTAAATACTGAATGTTATTGACGTGATTGAGTTCGTCTAAATGTTCTTTCAGAACGGTCTTTTCAAGGATAAAAGGGGTCATGATTTAGGAACGATCTTTACCTCAAAAAGCTTGTTCCAATTTTTTCCCGTAACAAAAAAAGTTTTACGGACAGGGTGGTAAGCAATTCCGTTAAGAACATTGAGTTGTGGATGTTGCTTTACTTTTTGTTTTAATCCTGAAAAATCTACTACTCCCTCAACAGCACCAGTGGTGGGGTTTATAATCACAACCACATCCTTTTCAAATTGGTAGGTATTTGCATAAATTTTTCCATTTACCCATTCCAATTCATTTAGGTTTTTTAATGCAGATTTATGCGTCATAACTTGTATAAAATCCTTTTCATTGAAGGTTTGGGGATCCAGTATCCAAATCTTTTCAGTACCGTCGGATTTGTAGAGTTGTGAGCCATCATTACAAAGCCCCCATCCTTCTTTGCTTTGATCATAAGGAAACGACTTTTGCATCGATAAATCCGTTTTGTTGTATACAAAGCCTTTCTGAGCCTTCCACGTAAGCTGAATCAGTAAGTCATCAAAGAGTGTCAGTCCTTCACCAAAAAAGGCAGCATCTAATGGCTTGTTTGTCAAAAGCTCACCCGTATTAAAATCTACCGTACGCAAAGTAGATTTTCCATAGAGACCGGTACTTTCGTATAAAAGATCACCCTCAAATTCTAAGCCCTGAGTATAGGCAGTAATATCGTGAGGATAGGTATGGATCAATTCGAAGGAATACAATTTAGGAGGATCACTGGCCAGGTGAGTGAGTATTGTTGTTGTCTCATAAGTGTTTTCTTGGTGAGAAACCACTGCTTTAATCTCATAATCTCCCAGTTTTGTTTCTGAAAACAAATGAGTGTTTTCTATAGGTTGGTCATTTAGGAAATAATTTACTTTATACGCTTCTAAAGATGTGTTTAAACTCAAATTCAACTGTGTGCCTGTGGTGATTTTATTTCCTTTAACTCCTGTTTTGATCTTGATATTAGGTGCTTTGGGACCACCACAGGTAAGAAGAACAAGACCTGTCAACAAGCTGATAAAAATTTTCATTTGTAGTATTAGGGTTATACAAAGTACCAAATTAAGCATTTAAAATGATTGTTGAACTCAATGGAAGGGGTTATATTTGCTCCGGGCAAGTCCTACACAACCAGCTCCTGCTGAATCCCCCAGGGCGGGAACGCAGCAAGGGTAGGCGGTCGTAGCGGTGTGATGTAGGTCGCTTGCCCTTTTTCAATAAACATGCAAAAAGTAGTTTTAATTACCGGCGCTTCTTCGGGTTTAGGCCTCGCTACTGCATTGCATCTTAACAAATTGGGGTATCGCGTTTTTGGGACCAGTCGTGATCCTAAAAAACTTACTCAGAAGGTTCCTTTTGAACTACTTCCTTTAGAAATTACTTCTGCAAACTCTATTCAAGATTGTGTTGATGCAGTGATTCAAAAAGCCAGAAGATTAGATGTTTTAGTCAATAACGCAGGTGTTGGTATTACAGGACCCATGGAAGAACTGGAACTAGAAGCTGTTCAAAAGAATTTTTCTGTCAACTGTTTTGGTCCACTGCAAATGGCCCAAGCCGTTTTGCCAGTTATGCGTAAACAAGGTTCAGGATTAATTATCAATATAACTTCAATTGCCGGTTATATGGGACTTCCTTTTCGAGGTGCCTATTCCGCTTCTAAAAGTGCTTTGTCTGTGATGACAGAAAGCCTAAGAATGGAAGTCAAAGGCTTTGGTATTCAAGTATGTACACTGGCCCCTGGAGACTATGCTACTGATATTGCCTCGCGTCGTTACCATGCGCCTGTATTAAAAAATTCACCTTATAAAAAGTATGCAGAAGGACTGGAAACCATGAATGCTCACGTAGATCAAGGAAATCCCCCAAATGAAATTGCCAATGCCATAGCGGCTCTATTGCAAAGCAATTCACTAAAAGTTCATTATCAAGTTGGGCCTTTTATGCAAAAACTATCCAAAACCTTAAAAAAAATACTTCCCAGTCGTATCTTTGAAAAACTCATTATGAACCACTATAAACTTTAAGCATTCTATGAAATTCTTTATCGACACTGCCAATTTAGATCAAATACGTGAAGCCCAAGCACTTGGGGTACTCGACGGAGTAACAACCAATCCCTCTTTGATGGCTAAAGAAGGCATAACAGGTGAAAAAAATATCTTACAGCACTACAAAGATATCTGTGATATTGTAGAAGGAGATGTCTCTGCAGAAGTTATCTCTGTCGATTTTGAAGGAATGATCAAAGAAGGTGAAGCCCTAGCTGATTTACATCCTCAGATAGTGGTAAAAGTACCCATGATAGAAGAAGGTGTAAAAGCAATGAAATATTTTTCTGACGCTGGTATAAAAACCAATTGTACCCTTGTGTTTTCAGTAGGGCAAGCGTTACTCGCAGCCAAAGCAGGGGCTACTTATGTCTCTCCTTTCATTGGACGCCTTGACGACAACTCTACCGACGGATTGGATCTGATTGAAGACATACGTTTGGTCTATGACAATTACGCCTATGAAACGGAAATACTTGCTGCCTCTGTGCGTCATACCATGCACATTGTAAATTGTGCAAAAATAGGAGCTGATGTCATGACCGGTCCCTTGTCTGCAATCAAAGGGCTTCTCAACCATCCTTTGACAGACATTGGTTTGGCTAAATTTTTAGAAGATTATAAAAAGGGGAATTAAAAATCCCTCTGTTCCTTTAAAAAAGTAGTCTGAGGGGGTTTTATTTTTTGCTGATTTCAGTAAAAAAGAGTACGGTTTTCAGTAATTATTGGGTTGGAAATTACTCTGGAACAACAACGCCCAAGCGGTAGAGTTTTAAAATAAATGCGCAATCCGAAAAGGATTCCATTTCAAATTATTCCTTGAGTTTCTGTTTGTGTTTGGTCAGAGTACTTTCGGAGCAAGACAATTTTTGACAAATTGTTTTTCCATCAAAACCTTGCATCGTAAGCTGGAGAAGCTTTTGATCAAAAAGAGAAGGTTTTTCCGGATAATAGAGTAGGTTTTTTTGTATAGAAGGGCTTATGTAGGGCGGATCATAGACTACCATTTTAAACATATCCTTGATGTTTTTAATATTGATATCATGGACATACCAGATTCCTTTAAAATGGTGAAGCCGTAATTCCTTTTTAGAAAGTGGTAAATAAGAATGCGTTAATAGCAGAAACCGATTTAAAGAGTTTGAATCTAAGGAGTTTATATAGGGATAAAGATGGGCGTATTTTCCCATCGCTACAATCCAAGATTTTGAATCTACCTCAAACTCATTGAATTGTTCAAATGTCGAGAAGGTTATTTTCTTAAGTGGATAGTTCAGTCACTCCATTAAAAAGAAAGCAACTCCCTTAGCAAAAAGCACTTCATCAGTAGGATATAAAAAAACAAGATTCGGGCGAAACACTTTTAAATATACTTTAAAAACGTATTTCAAAAAAACTTTGCTAACTAAAACATTTAGAATTTAACATACCGAACCACCTTAAAATCCTGGACTCTGGTTACAGAGCGGTTTTTGATTTAAAATGGAAAGAAATAATAATTTTCCCCTACTATTGAGTTATAGTTTTTGTAACAATTTTTCAAAAGCACCTTCAGAAAAATTCCCAAAGCCTTCTATTACATTACCCTTGGGGTCTATTATTATGGCTTTGTTTAAAAGGGTTAAGACCCAGGCTTTGCTAGCTTTTTCAAAGTCGATGAGAGCATATTGGTTTTCGGGTTCTACTTCCATCATTTTTTGTATTTGATCTACCATTGCATTGAAGGGTTGTATACAAATTCCAATGAACCTAATACTGGGGTGTTTAATTTGTAGTTGTTTGACACGCTCCAAAGTATTGCGGTAGTGGTTCATTTGTGTTTGGGACCAAAAGTAAAGTACTGTTGGTGTACCATTTGCTAATGAGGCACTGCTTATAGTTTCTCTTTTAGAACTCTGTAACTCTACTATGGGCAATGGCTTTCCAACCTCCATTTTACTGATGTCACTGTGCAGTGTGAGTACTTCTGCAAAGTAGGCAGGAGAGGAGTTTACCGTAGAATAGTATTGCAAAAAAAGTTCGTGCTGGTCGTGATTCTCAAAGGTGAGAATTTCTTCAACGGCGATGACTCGAGCCAGGCTGTTCCGCAATAATTTTCCCTTGATTTCTTTGTCTAAGACCTCCAGCCTACGGATGTTAAAGTCAGTTGTTTGACGGACTTGAAAATAAGACTCTCCGCTTTGCAATGCTTTTTGGCTTATGAAGTTAAGCAAGTAGTTTACGTAGGGATCAAAAAAAGCCAAATCGGTGTCGCCATAATTCAAGTATCTTCTAAAGTTAAAGAACAAGCTGTCTTCTTCAGTAGTCCATTGGGTACCTCTCAGTAAAGCATAGCGCTCACGTATATTGGCATAGGGGTAGATGTAGGCAGCTTGCGTGACTTTTTGGGCGATTGGACTCAAAGAGTTTAAAGAATCCATCTGAATCCACTTTGTTTTCTTTTCCATCAAGAGGGAATCTATTAGTTCTTTAAATTCTTTTTTAGAACTGGAGTATTTTGAAGACAGAAATCGGTTTTCAGCTTCTTGTTTCAGATGAAGTTCCACTAAAAAATTATTTTTCGAGGCTCCTGTTCCTGAAAAAACGATAGATTCATCAAAGGCAGTTGCATTGATACGAACGAGAATACTGTCTTTTTCTTCCAAGAGTAGTGTCTGGTATTCAGGTAAATGTTCTAGCTTGTAGATCCCGCTAGGGAGTGAATCGAATTGCTTATTAAACCTCAAATTTTCATCCAGTTCTAAAGTCTCAACTACATTTGCTCCTTGATAAAGGGTAACCGATCGTGAAGAGGGATTGACGATTTGTCCACCGAGAAAAATTCCGCTTCTTTGTTTTTTTGAAGACTCACAACTCACAAGTAGTCCAAAGAGGAGAAAAAGAAGAATTTTGTTCATATCTCATCAAAAATAGCATTTTTCATTTTTAAAATTCTTAGAATGCTGTTAAATCCAACTCGGGGATTTGTGTAAGTTTGCAACTTAAAAATCAAGTAGTATGTTATCGGTTTCTAATCTTTCAGTTCAATTTGGTAAACGCGTCTTATTTGATGAAGTAAATGTCAGTTTTACTCCTGGGAATTGCTACGGTATAATTGGAGCCAATGGGGCAGGGAAGTCCACCTTTCTTAAAATCCTTTCTGGCAAGCAGGACGCAAACTCGGGGTCGGTTCATTTAGAATCTGGAAAACGACTTTCTGTTTTAGAACAAAACCACAACGCATGCGATAGCTATACGGTATTGGACACAGTTTTAAGGGGAAACCAAAAACTCTATAAAATCAAGGCAGAAATGGACTCTCTATATGCAAAAGAAGATTTTTCTGATGCAGATGGAGAACGTGTTGGAACCCTTCAAGTGGCTTATGAAGAAATGGATGGTTGGAACGCGGACAGTGAGGCAGCAGCCTTACTTTCAAATCTTGAAATTCCTGAAAAACTTCATTATGTTTCAATGTCTGAGCTGGACGGTAAGCAAAAAGTACGTGTGCTTTTAGCTCAAGCACTTTTCGGAAATCCTGATGTTTTGATTATGGACGAGCCTACAAACGACTTGGATTACGATACCATCATGTGGTTAGAGCAGTTTCTAGCGAATTATGATAATACAGTAATTGTTGTGTCGCACGATCGACATTTTTTAGATGCGGTTTGTACGCATATATCAGACATTGATTTTGGAAAAATCAATCACTTTTCAGGTAATTATACCTTCTGGTACGAGTCCAGTCAGTTGGCGGCACGACAACGAGCACAACAAAACAAAAAAGCGGAAGAGAAGAAAAAGGAATTACAGGAATTCATCTCTCGTTTTTCTGCCAATGTGGCCAAGTCCAAACAAGCGACTTCAAGAAAAAAAATGATTGAGAAATTGAATATCGAAGAGATTAAGCCCTCAAGCCGACGTTATCCCGCCTTGATATTTGAACAGGAGCGCCTGGCTGGGGATCAAATTTTAAATATTGAAAACCTTTCTGCTTCACTGGACGGAGAGGTGTTGTTTAAAGATGTGCATCTAAACCTCGCCAAAGGAGATAAAGTTATTTTATATGCAAAAGATACTAGAGCGATCGCTGCTTTTTACGATATACTGATGGGTGAGGCTCACGCCGATAGTGGTTCTTTTGAATGGGGAGTTACTACCAATCAAGCCTATCTCCCAGCAGACCACGATGCTTTTTTTGAAAAACCCATGTCATTAGTAGATTGGTTACGACAGTATGCCAAAACTGAAGAAGAAAAAGAGGAAGTCTTTTTACGAGGTTTCTTAGGTAAAATGCTTTTTAGCGGAGAAGAAGCCTTAAAACAATGTAATGTGCTCTCTGGGGGTGAAAAAGTGCGGTGTATGCTTTCAAAAATGATGATGGAACGCGCCAATGTATTGCTGTTAAACGAACCGACAAACCACTTGGATCTCGAATCGATTACTGCATTTAACAATTCTCTTAAAAATTTCAAGGGCACTTTGCTGTGTAGTACAAGTGACCATGCATTTTCACAAAGTTTAGGAACTCGAATTGTAGAGTTGACTCCTGCTGGAATCATCGACCGTCATATGTCTTTTGACGAATACATGACCGATCCTAAGATTAAGGAGCTAAGGATACAGATGGGAGTGAACTAAAGGACTAGTAAAAAAGCTGCTCCAGAATATCCTTTTGTTTGTTTATTTCCAGAGGCTACCAAAAGAAGGCGTATAGAAACGCTAAAATGATCATCAAAGCAAAGGAACCAATATTGTAAAGCGAGGAAGTTGTAAATGTTCCTTTATCTAATACGATTCTTTTATCATCATCTTTATCTTTATTTTCTTTAAGACTGACAAGCGCAATCACCAACATTGAAATCAGAGCGGTTAGTCCCATTTGATCTAAGAAGGGCAGTGTAGGAAAAAGTCCTTCAAGAGCACTTCCAGCCATCCAACCCTTAGGACCTACTTTAAAAAAGAGCGCAATAGGTATGGAAGTAAGTGCCCCGTAAATGGCACCTTTGTTGGAAGTCTTTTTCCAGAAAAGCCCTAGGACAAATACAGATAGAATTCCTGGACTTACTATTCCAGTGTATTCTTGAATGAATTGAAAGGCTTGATCGATTCCCCCAAGAAGAGGAGCCATGATCGTAGCGATTACCAAAGAAACAAAAGCAGAAAGACGCCCTATGTTTACCGTTTTGGATTCTCCAGCTTCAGGATTGATCAATTGCTTGTAAATATCCATAGTGAATATGGTTGCTGTAGAGTTGAGCATGGAAGCCAATGAAGAAACGATAGCAGCGGCAAGTGCAGCAACAGCTATTCCCTTTAAACCTGTTGGAAGAAACTGCATCAGCCAAGGATAGGCTTTATCTGCTTGGCCGGCTGAAGGTAGATTTGACATTCCCGCTTCTCCTAAAGAGCCTAATAAGGCTGGGTCATTCACAATAACATAAGCCGCAATACCAGGAATCACAACAATAAGAGGTATAATCATTTTGAGACCTGCGGCAAACAGTATTCCCTTTTGAGATTCCTCTAATGATTTTGCTGCTAAAGTCCGCTGGATGATGTATTGGTTGAACCCCCAATAATATAAATTAGCAATCCACATTCCACCAATTAAAACACCAATACCTGGAAGGTTCATATACTCTGGATTGGTTTTTTCCAATATCATATCAAAACGCTCTGGTACGGCTTGGTAAATGGTTGTTAAGCCTTCCAAAAATCCTTTACCTCCAGAGACAGTGTCTAAAGCTAAGTAAGTAGTTACTAGCCCTCCTAACACCAAAACAATAACTTGAATGATGTCTGTCCAAGCTACAGCAGACAAGCCTCCATAAAGCGAGTAGGCGGCTGCAAATGTTGCTAAACCAATTACTGCAGTAAGCATATCTATTCCGAGTATGGTTTGTAAAGCAAGACCTCCTAAGTAGAGTACTGAAGCCAGATTAACAAAAACATATAAGCCTATCCAAAATACCGCCAAAATCGTTTTGAGCTGGCTGGAATAACGCTGTTCTACAAATTCAGGGATGGTGTATATTTTCTTTTTTATAAAGATGGGTAAGAAAAATTTACCCACAACAATTAAGGTCAAGGCTGCCATCCATTCATAAGTAGCAATAGCCAAACCTCCAGCAAAACCAGAACCAGACATTCCAATAAATTGCTCTGCTGATATATTTGCCGCAATCAAAGAAGCTCCTATGGCCCACCAGGGCAAGGACTTACTAGCCAGAAAATAATCTTCCGTACTCTTAGTTTTCCCTTCTTTATTTCGAGAAACCCAAAGTCCAACTCCTAAAATGATTACTGCATATACAGCGAATACTGTGTAATCAAGCAATTCAAAACTTGTATTCATACGTCCAATTCTTTAAGAATGTATTTTATCTAAATGAGTTTTAGAAAATTCATTCAATTTGATTCCTATGCAAAATAGAAAATAAAGAAAGCTTAAAAAAGAAGTGCAAGGACTTTTTTTCCTTCATCCAATTCTTCTTCATGGAGAAAAACCTGTTGCTGCAAGGGAGTGGTAACTCCAAAGCCTGCCAGACGAGCAGATTCTCCTTGATCTTTGATTACAGGCTGAATTCCTTTTTTTTCAAGGGCGTCGACCAAAGAAAGTATTTCGACTGAGGATCCTGTAAAGATTAAATGATACTTTCCTTTAGACATCCCCTTCGTTTAAGCCTTATCGTAACGACTGTTCCAAATAGCAGGGTTGAAATTTTTCCCCAAGGCAAAACCAAAATACAATACTACGGACGCGACCGCTTTAAAAATAAAAAACAACAACATCCAGTAGGTGCTGTTGTCTGGTGTTCGGGTAAATAGTTGAATTGGAGTAAGTTCCGTAAGAAGCCAGGAAAATAAGAAAACAACTGCTAGTAAATTCCAAATATTTTTAAAAGGCCACATCATTACTTTTCTCAATGGGTGCAAGTCGTTTCCCCACTTATGTACCAAGTAGTAATACTCATTTCCCAGTGGAGCAAACAATAGGGGATCATCTGTTTTTTTTAAGCGGAAAAGGGCTGAAGGAGCCATAATTTTGAGTTCTCCTACTTGGGTTTGATGCGCTTCTTCTAGTTGTGTTATCTGAGTTAATGCGTCTTGTGGGAGCTCATTTTTGAAATATTTGATATCTAAAAAACGAAGACGGTAGTCGATGCATACTTTTTTGATTTCATCAATATGATAAATGCGGTCTTTTGAGAGTAGATCTAAATCAAAACTATTTAAAGTTGAAATATTTAGAGCATTAATCAAACCCTTCAACTGAATAAAGTGGTCTTTTTGATTGTGGGCTCTATATCGTTTTAAGGCTTTCTCTATATTAGTTTTTGGGAGTGTATTCACATTCATAATCCTTCGCATTATAAAACAAAAATAGGAATTATTCCTTCAAATATGTCATTCTAGGAACGCAATTCTGCTTTAAATTCATTGGTGAAATTCTGTTTAAGTTTCTCCATTATTTTATCGACTTGTTTGTCTGTTAGGGTTTTATTGTCGTCTTGAAAAACAAAACTTACACCATAAGATTTCTTTCCTTTTGGAAGGTTTTTTCCCTCGTAAACATCAAAGAGCTCTACTGTTTTAAGAATTTTACGTTCTGTATTAAAGGCTACGTTCTTTACTTGTTCAAAAGAAGTTTCTTCATTCAAAAGCAATGCAAAATCCCTTTTCATCGAAGGGAATTTTGGAACCACACGATACGTCAAAGACTTTGAAAACGCTTTTTTCGATAATAAAGTCCAATTCAACTCCGCTGCGTACACCTCCTGATCGACACCGTAGTCTTTTCTGAGGCTAGAAGCTAATAAACCGAATACGCCGAAGGTGTTTTTTTGGGAAACCAGTTCAAAAGCTTGATCAAAGTGTGGATGGGTAATAGATTTAAACTCTATGGTTTCCAAACCAAAAAATTGGAATAAATCTAAAAGAACTCCTTTTAAATAAAAGAAGTTATCGGGTGCTTTAGAAAGATCCCAAGAGGGTGCTATTGAAGAACCTACTACTGCAATGCTCAATCTTTTTTCTTCTTTGAAATTATCAGAATCTTTACCGTATACCGTTCCGAATTCAAATAATTTAAGGTCTTTGTTTTGACGATTTAGGTTGAAGGAGACAACTTCTAATACATTGTACATTAAAGTTTGTCTTAAGATTGAAAGTTCCTTTCCCAAAGGATTAAGCAATTTCACTGGTTGGTAAAAATCGGCTTCAGCTTCTGGGCTAGTCAAGGAATTGTTCATCATTTCAATAAATCCTATTCCTGTCAATTTCAACGCCAATGAATTTTCAAGTTTGTACGCACTGTTCCATTGATAGGGAGGATTAGCTTCATACGTGAGAGGCTTGTCCTCCAGCTTATTGTATCCGTAGATTCGAAGCACTTCTTCAATGACATCAGCTGGGCGATTTACATCCACTCGATATCGGGGAATAGTCATTCCTATTCCTGCTTCAGAAACGTTATTGATTTTAATCTCTAATGCATTGAGAATAGTGGTTAAATCCTTTTCGTCTATAGACTGACCAATAGTTTTGTTGAGATGATTGTAATTAAGAAAAATTTGAGCGTTCTCTTTTAAAGGCTGTTCGGATTCTTGGATTGCACTTGAAATTGTTCCTCCAGCTATATCCCGAATTAAAATAGCGGCTCTTTTTAGCGCTGTTATTCCACCTTCTGGATCGATACCCCTCTCAAATCGGAAAGAGGCATCAGTATTTAGTCCGTGACGTTTCGCAGTCTTTCGAATGCTCACAGGATCAAAATAGGCGCTCTCTAAAAAAACAGTGGTTGTTTGCTCCTCTACACCCGATTCTTGACCTCCAAAAACACCTGCAATGCAATGCGGTTTTTCACTATCACAAATCATTAAATCTTCTCCTTGTAATTTTCGTTCATTACCATCTAATGTTATAAATGAAGTCTCAGGGGGACATGTTTT
The DNA here is from genome assembly GCA_008081175.1 of Flavobacteriaceae bacterium. Lineage (GTDB taxonomy): Bacteria > Bacteroidota > Bacteroidia > Flavobacteriales > Flavobacteriaceae > MS024-2A. Next base: position 3,017 of record VMCW01000186.1, on the reverse strand, counting down.
TACTATGATATCACCGCTAATTTTATCTGCATCAAAAGCATGAAGAGGTTGACCTAGATCGTGCAAAACATAATTAGTGATGTCCACAACATTATTTTTGGGTGTAATACCGATCGCTTTTAATCTGTTTTGCAGCCATAGTGGAGAGGGAGCAATACGAACACCTGTGAGTGTTAATCCATAATATTGAGTACAACGCTCTTTATCTTTTACTTGTACTGCTATAGTATGCTGTGTGTTATCTACATGAAAAGAAGACGTTTCGGGTAGGGTCCATTCGTGAGGGATTTCTCTTAAAAGACAAACCGCTCGAAGATCTCTAGCAACACCCATATGACTCATTGCGTCTGCTCTGTTTGGAGTTAGCCCTATTTCAAAAACAGTATCTTTTTCAATTTTAAATAGAGAAGCTGCAGGTGTACCTACCTTTGCTTTTGAGTCCAACACTAAAATACCATCGTGACCGCTTCCTAGGCCGAGTTCATCTTCCGCGCAGATCATACCTTGACTGACTTCACCCCGTATTTTTCCTTTTTTAATTTTTAGGCTAGAGCCATCGAACATGTGCAGTGTAGTACCTACTGTAGCAACCGGTACCTTTTGACCTTGAGCCACATTGGGAGCGCCGCAGACAATCGAAAGGGTTTCTTCAGCGCCAATCGCGACTTCTGTAAGCTTTAAACGGTCTGCATTAGGATGTTGTACACAGCTCAAAACTTCACCTACAACAACACCTTCAAGACCTCCTTTTATACTTTCAAAATGTTCAATTCCCTCTACTTCAAGACCTAAATCGGTAAGTAGAACGGCTATTTCCTCAACGGGGAGATTAACTTTTATAAACTGTTGCAGCCAGTTATGTGATATTTTCAAGAAATTGGTCTTTATAAATTAGTTCTGAGCAAATATAAGAATCTCTTACGGCACTTTTAACTAATGAAATTCCAAATGTTTGAATCAAATTTTAAAGCCGTAAGAGTCTTTTTAATAACCTGATGTTCTGTTCGAACTAATTGGGGATCTTGCTTTAAAATCTGTTGTGCAGTTGCCCGTGCTGCCTTCAAGAGACTTGAATCTTTGATTACATCAGCAATCTTGAGCTGAAGAACTCCACTTTGTTGTGTTCCCATCAAATTTCCAGGACCTCTGAGGCGTAAATCAGCTTCTGCAATTTCGAACCCATCATTGGACTGAACCATCGTTTCCAATCGTGTTTTCCCTTCATCAGAAAGTTTAACACCACTCATCAAAATACAATAGCTTTGATCTGAACCCCTACCTACGCGCCCTCTTAATTGATGCAGTTGGGAGAGGCCAAAACGCTCTGCGCTCTCTACTACCATTACTGTGGCATTGGGTACATTTACGCCTACTTCTATGACCGTAGTTGCCACCATGATCTGTGTTTTTCCTGATACAAAACGCTCCATTTCATAAGCCTTATCTTCTGATTTCATTTTGCCGTGTACAATACTGATCTGATATTTAGGAGTAGGAAAACTTCTGGAGATGCTCTCAAAACCATCCATGAGATCTTTATAATCCAATTTTTCTGATTCCTCTATCAAAGGGTAAACGATATAAACTTGTCTGCCTTCTTTTATTTTTTCTTTGATGAATGCAAAAACAGCTAATCTTTTGTTATCATAACGGTGTATCGTTTTGATGGGTTTTCTACCAGGGGGTAATTGATCGATAACAGAAACATCCAGATCTCCGTAAATACTCATGGCTAAAGTCCTAGGTATGGGAGTGGCTGTCATCACAAGTACATGAGGAGGGAGTTCGTTTTTTGCCCAGAGTTTAGCGCGCTGAGCTACCCCAAAGCGGTGTTGCTCGTCTATTATAGCGAGACCCAAGTTTTTAAACTGAACTTTTTCTTCTAGAACAGCATGAGTACCTACTAAAATGTTTAGAGTTCCCGATTTCAATTCCTCATAGATTTGTTTGCGTTCTTTCACTTTAGAGCTTCCAGTAAGTAAACGTATGGTCACCTTTGTTTTATGAACTAAATCGATCAATGATTGATGGTGTTGTTGTGCTAAAATTTCAGTCGGAGCAACCAAACAGGCTTGAAATCCATTATCAACTGCAATCAACATTGATAACAAGGCAACCATTGTCTTTCCTGAGCCAACATCACCTTGTAAAAGTCTGTTCATTTGCCTGCCGGTACCCATGTCAGCACGAATTTCTTTGATAACCCGCTTTTGAGCGTTGGTCAGTTCAAAAGGGAGGTGTTCTTCAAAAAAAGTGTGAAATGTGGTACCCACTTTGGAAAAAACATGCCCTTTGATTTTGTTTTTGCGCTGTATATTTTTCAATACTAGTTGTAATTGTAGATATAAAAATTCTTCAAACTTAAGTCGCGCCTGGGCTCTAGTCAGTTGCTGTTGTGAACTGGGATAATGAACTTCTTTTAAAGCAATTTCTTTGGAAACCAATTTGTAATGTTCCAATAAATAGGAGGGAAGGGTTTCAGAGAATGAACTACCGCCTCTTTCGATCAGATGAGCGACTAATTTCTGAATGATGCGTTGTGATATCCCTTTGTTGATCAGTTTTTCAGTAGAGGGGTAAATAGGATAAAAAGCCGCTTGAATATTTTTTTGAAAATTTTCTTCCAATTCCATTTCAGGATGAGGCATACTCGCTCTTCCTTTGAACCAATTCAATCGTCCAAACAGCACGTAAGATTCGTTTAGTTTTAGCTGTTCTTTAATCCACTGGTGCCCTCTAAACCAAACCAACTCTATGACTCCAGTGTCATCTTCAAACTGAGCAACCAGTCGTTTTCCTCGTTTTTGAGTCAAGTATTCTACTTGTGTTATCTTTCCCTTTACCTGAACTTCTGAATTATTATTAGGGAGTTGATTTAGTGGATAAAACTGACTTCGGTCTATATAGCGATTGGGAAAAAAATGCAATAAATCTTCAAAGGTTCTTATGTTGAGTTCTTCTTTAAGTAATCGAGCCCGTTCTGGACATGCTCCTTTGAGGTATTCAATTGATGTTTC
>VMCW01000136.1 GCA_008081175.1 Flavobacteriaceae bacterium | reverse complement strand
ATGTCATTTTTTCTCTTTTATCGGTGCTGTTAGGACCAGAATAAATCAATAGAGGCGTTTTCTCATCTTCAAAGAGTAAAATACTAGATTGACAAACAGGTGAGATTAATTTGGGGTCAAAATAAAGCGTATCCCATGTCGCTCCTCCATCGCTACTCAAGGCAACGATACGCAGTTTGGTATTCCCACTTTGTTCTCTGATGTTGAGCATCAAAGTCCCATCGGTAAGTTCTACTCCTATCGCCTCATTCGAAGAGGCAAAAGGGACATCAGGACTCACTTTCCATGTTAGACCGTGGTCGTCAGAATAGTATCCGTAGGCGCGATAGTCGTTGTACCCTTCTTGTGGAGGTCCCTTTGAATGGTTGGCAGGAATATAAAGTCTACCGCGGTAAACACCTTTTTTTAATTGAATTGCATGCCCAGGGGTATTGGCATGGGTTCTCCAGTCTAGATTTGTTTTAGAGTTAGTTGCATTAAAATGTACTTGCTCTGTAATGTTGGTGGGTGATGACCAAGAAGTTCCATTGTCGGTACTAGTGATGTAGTGTACTTCTCTATTTCCTTTACCCAAGCGCAATTCTTGTTCACCAACCGATCCCGTATTGTAAAAGAGAAAGAGCCTCCCTTGGGGATAGTAAGGATCTAAATAATCTACCACCGGAGCAGGATTTCCTGCTTGTAATTCCCCATTATCTACCAATACTTTTTCTGTAGACCAACTTAGCCCTCCGTCCGTACTTTTTCGAATCAATATATCTACATTTCCAAAATCTCCACAATTCGCTGTTCGTCCTTCTGCAAAGGCGAGTAAACTTCCATCAGGAGATTTGATCACAGCAGGTATGCGGTAGCAGTTATACGCTCCTGTTCCGTTTTCAAAAAGAGTGTATGCTGGGGGTACATCCTGAGATTGACACCCCAGTAAGATGAGGTATAGAAAAATTAAGGTTTTTTTCACCTAGTAAAAACTTCCTTAAGGGCATTTTCTAAAAGTGGCTCTAAAACTTGATATCCTTCTAGAGTAAGATGAACCCCATCGTAGGTATAGGCCTCTATTAAACCATTATTACCGTCATCTAAAGCGCTAAAATAGTCCAAATAATAGGCTCCACTTTTTGAAGCATATTCCTTGATCATTGTATTGAGTTTTGGGATTTTGATGTTGGGTTCTAGTCCTGGCCTCCATGGGTAATCAAAAGCGGGCAACACAGAGCAAAGAAGAACCTCTATGCCATTTGCTTGAGCGATTTCCGTCATTGATTTAAGGTTGTCCAGGATCATTTCGAGTGTTGAGGGTCCGGTATTGCCGGCGATATCATTCGTCCCTGCTAGAATGACTACTGCTGCTGGATCAAGATCTACAACATCCGTTCGAAAACGCACGAGCATCTGAGGTGTGGTCTGACCTCCAATTCCCCTATTGACATAGGAGCTGTTTTTGAAAAATTCGGGGTGGGTTTGTAACCAACCAATCGTAATTGAATTGCCCATAAAAACAATTCTCTTTTCATTTTCTTTCAAAGGAGCTAGTTTGCTGTTTGCTTCTTTAAATGCTTGTAAATTAGGCCAATCTTGAGCCTGTAACGATTGAAATCCAAAAAAAATAAGAAGTAGATAAAGTGATTTGACGGAGAAGTTCATTAGAATTTATTTTCATTAAAATTAGCATTTTTTACTATCTTGAGTAAGAATACTAGATTGAATTTAAAGCATATTTATTTCAGAAAACTTTTAACTTATGAAAACAGCTCCTCTGTGTGTAATAGCACTACTCTTTTTTTTAGTAACCCCAATAAAAGCACAAGAATATCAACCCAGCCCAGAAAACCTTGAGGCTCGTGCTTGGTTTCAGGAAGCTCGATTTGGGCTTTTTGTCCACTGGGGAGTCTACAGTCTTCTTGGTGACGGTGAATGGGTTATGAATAATCAAAACATTTCAATTGAAGAATATGAAAAACTCCCCACTTTTTTTAATCCCATCGATTTTAACCCTGTAGAATGGGTTACAATGGCAAAAGAAGCAGGAATGAAATACATTACCATCACCAGTCGTCATCACGATGGTTTTTCTATGTTCGATTCTAAAATGACGGATTACGATATTGTTGACAGGACTCCCTACGGAAAGGATGTTTTAAAGCTTCTAGCAGAAGAGTGTCGTAAACAAGGTATCAAATTGTTTTTTTATTATTCACTTTTGGACTGGAACCGCGATGACTATTTTCCCAGAGGAAGAACCGGGAACGGAATACAAGGTAGAGGAGAAGGAAATTGGGAAAACTATATCGCTTTTATGAAAGGGCAATTACGGGAGTTGTTGACAAATTATGGTGAAATAGGAGGTATATGGTTTGACGGTCACTGGGATCAAAAAGAATGGGACGGTAAAACATTTGGCAAGCTTAAGGTAGATTGGCATTACGATGAACTTTACGGAATGATTCACGAGTTACAACCTCAGGCACTTATAGGTAACAACCATCACATTGGAGTAATAGAGGGAGAAGATTTTCAAATGTTTGAAAAAGACCTGCCCGGAAAAAACACTACAGGTTGGGGGACTCCAGCAGATCAGATAGGGGCAGTACCTTTAGAGGTTTGTGAAACGATCAACGGATCATGGGGATTCAACCTTCAAGACCGAAAACACAAAACGGAAAAGGAACTTATTCATTATTTGATAAAAGCAGCGGGTTATGGGAGTAATCTTTTGTTGAACGTAGGCCCTATGCCCAATGGAAAAATACAACCCAAGCACCAGGAGTCATTAAAAGCTATGGGTGATTGGTTAAAAGAACACGGATCAACCATATACGGTTCTCAGAAAGGACCTATACCAACCAGTGATGATGTGGTCTCCACACAAAAGGGAAACAAGGTCTTCCTCCATGTTTTAAATCCTGAGTTGAAACTTCTCCACATGGACCAAGTTCCTGTAAAGATAAAATCCGTAAAAGACCAACAGTCCAACCAAAAATTGGCATTTAAAAACGATCGTTTTGGTTTTGTAATCGATTTGAGTACCGCCTCAATAGATCCAATAGATACCATTATTGAAATCGAATTGAGATGAGTATAAATCACTTAAGATTTGTTCGGCTAGGACTTCACCTGATTTTAGGTATTTTCATATTTGCTGGTTGCAAAAAGAAACAAGAACAAACAGTATCCTCACCCAATATCATTTACATTTTTGCAGATGACCTAGGTTATGGAGAATTGGGAGCTTATGGTCAAGAAAAAATCAAAACACCAAATTTAGACCGTTTGGCTGCAGGGGGAATGCGCTTTACACAGCACTACACAGGAGCACCCGTTTGCGCTCCTTCACGTTATATGCTTCTTACTGGAACTCACGCAGGTCACGCTTATATTCGAGGAAACTATGAGTTGGGACAGTTCTCCGACGAAATGGAGGGCGGGCAAATGCCTATTCCAGAAACCACACCCACATTGGCAAAAATGCTAAAGAAAGCCGGTTATCAAACCGCAATGGTCGGAAAGTGGGGACTGGGAATGAATGGAACAACAGGAAGCCCTTTGCTTCAAGGGTTTGACTACTATTATGGTTACCTAGATCAAAAACAAGCGCACAATTACTATCCTACACACCTTTGGGAAAACGATAAAGTGTCCCCACTTAATAATGATTATTTTTTAGTACACCAACCTCAAGAAAAAGGAATTGATCAAAAGGTTTTTGATCAATTCAAGGGGAGGGACTATGCACCCGATCGAATGATTGAAAAAGCCCTCCATTTTATAGATACAACAGCGACTGACAAACCGTTCTTTCTATACTATCCTTCTCCCATACCGCACGTATCCTTGCAGGTACCGGATAGTTTGGTGCAAGAGTATCTGGGAAGTTTTGAAGAAACTCCCTACTATGGAAACAGTGGTTATACAGCACACCAATATCCTCTTTCAGCTTATGCTGCTATGATTACACATTTAGACAGCGAAGTAGGCAAAATTTGGGAAGCTGTCAAAGCAAAAGGACAGGAGGAAAACACCTTGATTTTATTTTCAAGTGACAACGGACCTACATTTGCGGGAGGGGTAGATGCTGATTTTTTTAACAGTGCTGGAGACTTGCGTGGGCTTAAAATGGATGTGTACGAAGGAGGTATCCGTGTGCCCTTTATTGCCTATTGGAAAAATAAAATCTCTGCAGGTCAAACTTCAGACTTGGTCTCAGGCCATTGGGATATGTACAACACTTTTGCTGAGTTGGCACATCAAGAGCAATCCTCTCCGGATGGGATTTCTCTTGTCAATGAACTGTTGGGTATTCCCCATAAGCAGCAACATGAATACCTCTACTTTGAATATCCCGAAAAGCGAGGACAAGTTGCATTGAGATGGGGCGACTGGAAAGGAGTAAAAGTCGAGATGAAGACCACGACCAATGCTCCTTGGGAACTTTACAACCTAAAAACAGATCCTCAAGAAAAGTACAATTTAGCCGCAAAGCACCCTGAAATTATTCATACGATGGACTCCCTACAGCGTAGGGCGCACCGTCATCCCCACATAAGAGAATGGGAATTTATTGATCCAAAGTTTAAAAAATAAAATCGTGAAAAAAAGACTCCTTTTTATAAAAATATCAGCTATTACAAGCCTATTGCTTTTCCTGTCTTGTAACTTTTCTCCGGTTTCCATAGCAGCTGTAGGTCCATTACCAAACACCCATCAACTGGAGTGGCAAAAGCTAGAGTATTATGCTTTCATTCACTTCAATATGAATACGTTTACCAATAAAGAATGGGGGTACGGAGATGAAAAACCCGAACAATTTAACCCAAGCGCATTGGATACGCGTCAATGGGCACGTGTGGCCAAAGAATCTGGAATGAAAGGAATCATCATCACAGCCAAGCATCACGATGGATTCGCACTCTGGCCAAGTGCCTACACAGAACACTCGGTTAGAAATTCCCCTTGGCGTGAAGGAAAAGGAGATTTGATTCGAGAATTGTCAGAGGCGTGTAAAGAATTTGGTCTCAAATTTGGAGTCTATCTTTCTCCTTGGGACCGCAATCATCCAGACTATGGAACTCCACAATACATTACCTATTTTAGAAATCAACTCACAGAGCTTTTAACTCAGTATGGAGAAGTTTTTGAAGTTTGGTTTGATGGGGCCAATGGTGGGGATGGCTATTATGGTGGTGCCAACGAAGAACGAAGAGTGGACAAAAGAAACTATTACGATTGGCCCACCACAATTAAATTGGTTCGAGAGCTTCAACCCCAAGCGGTGATCTTTAGCGATGCAGGACCAGACATCCGTTGGGTAGGCAATGAAAAAGGCTATGCTAATGAAACCACTTGGTCCCCTATCTATCGCGACAGTGTCTATGCAGGTATGCCTGACTTTCAGCGTTTTGCAGCAGGACAAGAAAAGGGAACGCATTGGATTCCTACAGAAACAGATGTGTCTATACGGCCAGGTTGGTATTATCATCCCGAACAAGACGATCAAGTTAAATCACTCGAAAAGCTGGTTGATATCTATTACAATTCCGTAGGGTTAAATAGTTCACTCTTGTTAAATCTCCCTGTTGATACACGGGGGCTTGTTCACGAAAACGACCAAGCTAGTCTTCGTGCCCTGGCAGAATTTTTAGACAAAACGTTTAAAGAAAATTTCTTTTTAGGGCAACACATCAAGGCAAGTACATCAGAGAAAGGGTATTCAGAATCCAGTATCGTAGACCAAGATTTAACTACTTATTGGGCTTCGCAATCTACCGACCGCACACCCACAGTAGAATTTCATCTGGAAACTGCTGTAGAGGCAAATACTTTTATGATCCAAGAGTACATTCCCTTGGGACAGCGCATAAAATCCTTTGCAGTAGAAATTTTATCATCTGGAAAATGGAAGATGGTCTATCAAGGCAGTACTATAGGAAATAAACGACTTGTTCGCTTTGAAACTCAAACAGTAGAAGCGGTTCGTTTTAAGGTTAATGAATCCAAAGCCCAAGTTGTTCTTTCAAATGCAGGTTTATATAGAGCACCGGAAATAAATGATTGAAGTGAAAAAAGCCATTACTCTAGTAATTCTTCTTTGTTCCTTTTTTACAGGCTGTACGGAAAAGAATAAAATCCAACAACCACCCAATGTTGTCCTTTTTTTTGTAGACGATATGGGATGGCAAGATACCTCAGTTCCTTTTTGGGACCGGTTGACCCAATTTAACAAAACTTATAAAACCCCAAACATGGAGCGTTTGGCTCAAAAGGGAATCAAATTCACTAATGCGTATGCCACTCCAGTATGTTCTCCTACAAGAGTAAGTTTGATGACGGGAATGAATGCAGCAAGACACCGAGTAACTAATTGGACATTAAAACCTGATCAAATGCAGCCTATGGAATTGAACCATGCTGTTTTGGAATTTCCTGAATGGAATTACAACGGTATCGGTTTGGATTCTTTAACTCCTCATGCTGCTTATGCTGAACCACTTCCTAAATTACTTGCAGAAAATGGCTACTATACTATTCATGCTGGGAAAGCTCATTTTGGTGCTATCGGTTACCCTTCTTCAAATCCGATAAATCTCGGTTTTGATGTCAATATTGCTGGTCATGCAGCTGGAGCACCAGCGAGTTATTTGGGTAGTGACAATTTTGGAAATGGTATAGCGGGAAAGGAAGTATGGGCCGTTCCAGGGTTAGAGAAATATTATGGACAAGACATTTTTCTTACAGAAGCATTGACAACTGAAGTGCTTACTGCTTTGGAAACTCCTGTAAATAAAAAACAGCCTTTTTTCTTGTATTTTGCTTTGTACGGTATCCATACCCCCTTGATGGAGAACAACAGGTTTGTAAACTCCTATAGGGAGATGGGTCTGGAAGAGCCCGAAGCACGATATGCTTCCATGATTGAAAGTATGGACGAAGCTTTGGGAAAAGTGATGGACTATCTTGAAGCAAAACAGCTTGAAGAGAATACCATCATTTTATTTATGTCGGACAATGGCGGATTGAGTGCCTCTTCACGAGGAGGTGAAAAACACACCCATAATTCACCTCTAAAAAGTGGTAAAGGCTCTATTTATGAAGGAGGGATCCGTGTTCCCATGCTAACCTATTGGCCTGGAATCACTACTCCGAACTCCACTGAGCACACTCCTGTAATCATTGAAGATTTTTTCCCTTCTGTTTTGGAAATGACCCAAACCAATCTCAAAAATACCGTGCAAACTGTGGATGGAAAAAGTTTTGTTCCTCTTTTAAAAGGGGAGCCAAAAGAGCGAGGAGCTTTGTTTTGGCATTACCCCAATGCATGGGGCTCCACAGGGCCTGGTATCGGAAGTTATAGCGCCGTACGGGACGGAGACTGGAAATTAATTTATTTTCATCAAGATCAAAAGCTCGAGTTGTATCATTTGCCTACAGATATTGGCGAACAAAAAAATATAGTAGAAGTAAATCCAGAAAAAGCACGTGCTTTAGCTGAAAAACTCACAATTCACTTACAACAAGTAGCTGCTCAGATGCCCGTTAACAAAATAACTCAAAAGCCTGTACCTTTGCCCCTTTCCATTTTACAATAGACTTTTATGATTTCGCGTTTCCCTTTTTTATATCCTCTTTTTATTGCTTTGACCTTGGGCTTAGCTCCTTTTAGTCCTGAACCACATCTGCTGGGTAAAATACGATGGCTTGCAGGTGGTGGAATTGGAATGAAAGGGATGGACTATTTTGATCTGCTTCTCCACGGAGCACCTTGGATTTGGTTGTTGATTAGTTTGGCACAGTGGGGTAGTAGTTTCATAAAAAATAAATAACTTTACTTAAAACAAAAGAATTATGGCAACTTACGAATGTGCATCATGTGGAATGGCAGTAAACGCCTCTTGCGCCAAATGCAACCAACCTTTAGAAAACGATCATTTGACTTTAGATGACGGTAGTGTAGTTCAAATATCCATTTGCAGAAGCTGTGAGGGAAAAATAAAGTCTCCGCAATGTTGTGGTGCAGACATGAGTTGTTCCCTTTAAAAAGGCTATGAACTTATTCAGATGGCATAAGGAAACAACTGAAAAGTTAGCCAGTAAAATAGGATGGTATACGGCCCTTTGGATTGCTTTTATCAAAGGGGTAGTCCTCGCATTACTCTTGGTCTATTTTCTGAAGTAAAAAAAACCTCAATAACTATCCCATAATCGACTGGACTTTCATCGCTAAGCCCATATCTCCTGAAATCTTAATTTGACCTCCCATTACAGCCATCATAGGATTGATGTCACCGTCTCTTAATTTTTGAAGCACCTCTGCGGTAAGACTTATGGTACAATCCGCTTCAGCATCGGACGCTGAAACAGTATTGGTCGCTCCTGTTCCGTCTATGAGTATTCCTACACCATCGACCTCAAATTTTAATTTACCTCCAATGGGTTCTGCGTTTGAAGCTCTTTGCTCAAACTGAGAAAGCATATTTTCTAAGCTCATTTTCTTGTTTTTTTCAAAAGTAGAAATAAAAAATGACACCATGTCATTTTTTTAATTAGTTTAGACAAACAAAAGAAATCACAATGAAGTATCGACTCAAAAAAGTAGCTGTTTTAGGATCGGGAGTAATGGGTTCTGGGATTGCCTGTCATTTAGCTAACGTAGGGATGGACGTTTTGCTTTTGGACCTTGTTCCTACAGACGCAAAAAGCGACAAGGCTTCACGAAATGCACTGGTGAACACAGCCTTGCAAAACGCCATAAAATCAAAACCTGCCCCTTTGTATGATAAGGCTTTTTCAAAGAGAATAAAAACAGGCAACTTTGAGGACGATTTTAAAAAGATTGGTGAGGCAGACTGGATCATCGAAGTGGTTATAGAGCGTTTGGATATTAAGAAGCAACTTCTAGAAAAAGTAGATCAGTACCGTAAAAAAGGAAGTTTGGTGAGTTCCAATACCTCTAGTATTCCCATAAACCTACTTGCAGAATCATGCTCTGCTGATTTTCAAGCACATTTTTGTGGGACACATTTTTTTAACCCGGCGCGTTATTTACGTCTGTTGGAAATTATTCCTACACCCGCTACCAGTATTGAGGTAACGGAATTTTTTATGGAGTTTGGAAAAGTGACTTTAGGGAAGCAAACCGTATTGTGTAAGGATACACCTGCTTTTATCGGAAACCGAATAGGGGTCATGTCTGGAACAGAAATTACTTTGCTCACAGAGCATTACCAATTTAGAATTGAGGAAGTCGATGCAATGACAGGCAGTTTGATTGGTCGACCCAACACTGCTAGTTTTCGACTTCAAGATTTGGTCGGTTTAGACACCGGAGACAATGTGAGTCGTTTTGTAATGGAAAACGTCCGAGGTGATGAATACATAGACCGCCTAAAAGACCGTCCAGAACCCAAGTTCATGCGTTTTCTTTTGGACAACAAATTTTTAGGGAACAAAACCGGCAAGGGTTTTTATGAAAAAACCAATCAAAAGGATGCAAATGGAAAAACCCTTATCAACGCATTGAATTTAGAAACCTTGCAGTATGAACCTGCCATTCGTCCAAAGATGGAAGTGGTTAAAACGGCAAAGGGCATGGGTCTAATGAACAAACGCCTGCAGTATCTTGTAGAAGGCTCTTCTAAAGAGCAGCTCTTTTTTGCGGATTATTTTGGAGCCCTTTTTGCCTATGCCGCTGCACGCGTGCCAGAAATATCCGATCAGTACTACCCTATAGACGACGCCTTACGCACGGGTTATGTTTGGGATTATGGTCCTTTCGAATATTGGGACTTAATCGGACTTGAAAAAGGAATTGAACTGATTCAAAAAAGAGAAGGTACCCTACCGCAGTGGATTGAAGATTTGAAAGAAGCAGGAGGAAATTGTTTTTACAAATTCGAAAAAGGAGTCAAAAAATACTTTAACATTCAGTCGAAAACCTACGAACCGCTACCAGGAACGGAAGCCTTTATAATTTTGGATAGCTACCGCGAACAAAATCCCGTTCTTAAAAACAGCGAATGTACCGTACACGATATTGGAGACGGAGTACTGTGTTTGGAATTTACCAGCAAGAGTAATGCTATAGGCGAGGGCATAGGAAAAGCACTAAATGAAGTACTTCAGCTCGCAGAAGAAGAGGGTTGGAATGGATTGGTAATTGGAAATAACGCCAAGCAATTTTCTGTCGGAGCCAATTTGATGAACATCGGAATGTTTGCCATGCAGAAGCAGTTTGATGTTTTAGAGCAATTTGTAGCCGATTTCCAACAAATTAATATGAGAATACGCACTTCAAAAGTCCCTGTGGTCGTTGCTACTCAGGGTTATGTCTTTGGTGGAGGGTGTGAAATTTCCATGCATTGCGATGCTGGAATCTACGCTGCAGAATCCTATATAGGACTGGTAGAGGTAGGTGTTGGACTATTGCCTGGAGGAGGAGGAACGAAAGAGTTTGCCTTGCGTGCTTCCGATGACTTTTTTGAAGGCGATGTGCAAAATCCAACACTCATCAACTATTTTAAGTCCATTGCTACTGCAGCAGTCTCTACTTCTGCTTATGAAGCCTATGATTTGGGTTATCTAAAAAAGGACCGTGACCTTGTGTGTGTTAACACACCTTTGAACATCGGTAAAGCCAAAGAAAAAGTTCTGGAACTAGCCACCAATTATATGCCTCCTTCACCAAGAGAAGACATCCGGGTTTTGGGAAGAGGAGGAATGAGTGTCCTGTACTCCGCCATAAACGAATTTCGTTTGGGTGAATACATGTCGGATTACGATGTGGAAATTGCTCGTAAAATCGCCTATGTCATTTGTGGTGGCGACTTGACCGCGCCTCAGCAAGTAAGTGAACACTACCTTTTGGATATCGAAAGGGAAGGCTTTATGAGTTTACTTGGAAATCAAAAAACCTTAGATCGTATTCAATACCTACTGATGAACAACAAACCCTTAAGAAACTAAACTATGGAAGCGTATATTATAAAAGGATACCGATCTGCTGTTGGAAAAGCAACAAAGGGAGGGTTTAAAAACTACCGATCAGATGATTTGGCTGTTCAAGTTATTCAACACTTGATGCAAACTGTTCCTCAAATTGATCCCAAACGGGTAGATGATGTTATCGTAGGCTGTGCCAATCCTGAAGGAGAACAAGGGTTACAGGTGGGACGCTTAATTTCTGCACGTGCTTTGGGAAAAGAAGTAGCAGGCATTACAATCAACCGCTATTGCGCTTCAGGTCTTGAGGCGATTGCACAGGCGGTCGCAAAAATCAAAGCGGGTTTTGGTGACATCTATTTGGCTGGAGGAGCAGAAAGCATGAGTATGATTCCTATGACAGGATATAAGCTGGCTCCCAGCTATCAAGCCAATATGGAAAACATCAACTATCATGTCAGCATGGGGCATACGGCAGAGGCTGTAGCAGTAAAATACGGTATAAGCCGGGAGGACGCAGATGTATTTTCCTTCCATTCACATAAAAAAGCGGCAGCAGCAATAGATTCTGGGGCTTTTAAAGAACAAATTGTTCCTGTAGAAGTAGAAGAAGTTTATGTTGAAGACAACCAACGCAAAACCCAAAAGCATATTGTAGACACAGATGAAGGGGTCCGTAGGGATACGACGGTAGAAGGACTGTCTAAGCTAAGGGCGGTCTTTAAAAAAGGAGGGGTCGTTACTGCAGGGAATGCCTCTCAAACTTCAGATGGAGCGGCTTTTACTTTAGTAGTGAGCGAAGCGGTGGTTAAAGAGCTGAATTTAGAGCCCATTGCCCGTTTGGCAGCTTGTGCTGTGGGTGGAGTGGATCCCTTATACATGGGTATTGGCCCCTGTGTTGCCATTCCAAAAGCATTGAAACAGGCTGGTTTACAGCTTGCGGATATTGAACAAACAGAGTTGAACGAAGCCTTTGCCGTTCAAGCACTAGCAGTCATTCAAGAAGCGGGTCTCAACCCGGAGACCGTAAACGTAAACGGGGGTGCCATTGCACTGGGACACCCCTTGGGATGCACAGGAGCCAAGCTGAGTATACAGCTTATGGAAGAGATGAAAAAAAGAAATCAACGCTATGGTATGGTCACTGCCTGTGTAGGGGGAGGACAAGGAATAGCAGGAATCATCGAACGTTTATAGGGTGAAAGAAGCGGTAAAAGTTTTGGGCAAACGAGAAACCCAAAAAGAGCAGGTTCGCAAGCGACTCCTAAAAGAAGGACTGGAATTGTTTTCAACGGTAGGTTTGGAAAAAACTACCGTAGCCGATATAGTAGAAAAAAGTGCTATTGCCCGTGGAACCTTCTACAACTATTTTACCGACACCCAGTCCCTTTTTGATGCCTTAATTGACGAGCTTAACCAAAAGGTAAAAACTGCCATTCAACAAACCCGAAAAGAGAGTGACAATGTATATGACTATTTGTACGGTACTTTTAAAAATTACTTTGATCTTATCGGAACCCCTGAAATGATTCATTTCCATATTTTAAATCAAGCACACATTCGTCAGAGCTCTTACCAGAGCGATATTATAAAAACCATTGTAAAGAATTTAAATCGGGATTTAAAATCAGATCTAAAAATCAAATCGTTTACTGAAAAATACGAGTTTCTATTACTCAGCTTTATGTTGGTCGGTGCTCCTCCAGAATTGTTTTTGGCAACCCATACTTCAGACATCAACCTAAGCAGTGACCAATTGGCCACTTTTTTAGCAAAATTATTTCATAAGGTTTTGATGGAGTAGTTTTTGAATGAATATTATTCTTTTCGCAAATCTTCCCAAATCAATTTTTCGTCTTTTCTGAGATCAAAAAAGTCAGTACATCTTCCATCTCCTCTTCCTGTGATTCCTCCATCTGGATAGCAAATAAGGGTACAGTTGCTGTCGTAGAGTTCACTAAACACATCACAACAGTAGGAAGGAATATAATAAACGGTTTGGTTTTGATAAGTGTACTGATACACTTTTGCAGGGGGGTTGCGAACGTTTTCTTTTTCTAAGGTATTGATTTTTTGACGTATACAGTCGGGTATGGTTGTCTCCAGACTCGTCTTGGAGCAGGTGCAACTGAGCAACACGATAAAAACTAGGGCGTAACGACGCATTACAATTTTTTAACAACATAAGTTACCACTCCCCAAATGGTGAGTTCGTTTTCTTCGGTTACTTTGATGGGTTTGTATTTTTTATTTTCTGGCATCAGGTAGACGCAATCTTTTTCTACTTTGAGTCGCTTTACGGTAAATTCCCCATCGATAAAACAAACGGCTATTTTATTGTCTTTGGGCTCCAAACTCCGATCGATGACCAATAGGTCCCCATCTTCCAGTCCTGCCCCTAGCATGGATTCACCGGAAACACGGGCGTAAAAGGTCGCCTCCTCATTGCGCACCACCTCTTGATCAATGCTGATTCTCAGTTCTTTAAAATCATCTGCGGGAGAAGGAAAACCCGCAGAAACACCCTCCTGAGCAAGATGCAGCTGTTTCGGTTTTTCTTGATTGGGATGAAAAAAGACGAGTTTTTGTTTTTTCACATGTTTAAAATTTGCCAATAGTTGTTTGCTTCATCAAATTTATTTTACGGTAATCACTTCTTTGAGTTCTGTGGTAAAGCGTTTTGATAGGTGTTCTTGTTTCATTTTCCAGGTGCGATTCAGGTCTTGGTTGGCGAGTTTGATTTGATGCGGACCAAAGCGTTTGTGAATCTGGTCTAGACTTTGCATGAGTGCTAGGTGTTTTCCGTTGTTGTTTTGGAATATGCTAAGCTGGCGCTCGCCGGTGGGTGCGAGTCCCATAAGCATCACCCCCGCCTTTTTATAGGCAATACCTTCTTTAAAAATCGTGCGTAGTCCCATAACGGCGTATTTACTCAATAGAATACTAGAATCTGTAGCGTAGGGTAAAGAAAGTACACGGCTGTTGCGGTAAGGAAGGGCTCCTTTTTTATGTGGATCACTTCGTACAAAGACCAGCAGTGCATGACAACTGCTTTGTTGCTTTCGCATTTTTTCAGCACAACTTGTTGCAAAAGTAGAAACCCGTTCTTCTAATTCTGAAAAAGTACTGAGGGTCCCTTCGAAGCTTCGCGTAGTTGCAATCCCTTTTTTTGGTGGTTGGATTTCTTCCAGTTGAATGGCTGGAATCCCGATCAGGTCTTTTTTAAGTCGCAGCCCCAGTACGCTCATGTGCTTGCGTATCCAATTGTCAGGAAGTAGGGTAAATTCCCGAGCAGTGGTAACACCAAGTGTTTCCAGCCGCTGACGGTGCTGTCGCCCTATACCCCATACGTCACCAATCTGAGTCCACTTCAACGCTTTGATTCGCTTTTCTTTGGTATCGATACAATAAACTCCACCTGTTCTTTGAGCGAATTTTTTAGCAATTTTATTCGCAATTTTTGCCAGAGCTTTAGTAGGGGCTATTCCTATTGAAACTGGAATGCCTGTCCATTGGCGTACTTGCTTTCGCATGCGATGTCCCTCTTGTTCCAAGTCAAAAAAATCAAATCCTTTAAACTGCAGGAAAGCTTCGTCTATACTGTAGACCTCCACATTTGGGGTGTATTGTTCTAAAATTTGCATGACTCGGCTGCTCATGTCACCATAAAGCGGGTAGTTGGAAGAAAACACTTTGATCCCCTGTTTTTTGAACTGTGCTTCGTACTGAAAAGCAGGTGCTCCCATAGGGATTCCCAAGGCTTTGGCTTCGTTGCTGCGCGCAATGACACAGCCGTCGTTATTGGAGAGAATTACCACAGGCTTGCCCTCCCATTGCGGCTGAAAAACACGCTCGCAAGAAGCATAAAAATTGTTACAATCTACCAATGCAAACATGGCGAAAAGGTATTAAAATGTTCGCTCTTAAAAAACAGCTTGTTCTTAAAAAAAGAGCAGCTTGTATTAATTTTCATTACAAGGAGAAAAATAGCACTTAAAACAGCGTATTTTTTCAGAAATGATAAGGCACTTTAGGCAAAAGTTGTACTTTTGATTCAGATTTTTGTACTGACTTGACTACATGGATAATTATTCGTTTTTAAACGCGGCTCATACCGCTTATTTCGCAGAATTATACGATCAATATTTACAGCATCCTGACAGTGTAGAGCCCAGCTGGAGAGCTTTTTTTCAAGGATTCGATTTTGGATTAGAAAGTGGTCACAGCGGAGAACAATTTGCTTCGGGAGAAGTCGTGGAAACCGAAATTCCAGATCAGTTACAGAAAGAATTTCGAGTGGTAAAGTTAATCGACGGTTACCGTACTAGGGGGCATTTGTTTACCAAAACCAACCCCGTTCGTGAACGACGTAAGTACACACCCACTCTTGATATTGAAAATTTTGGACTGAGTCAAGCGGACTTAGCTACGGTCTTCAACGCAGGGGAAATAATGGGAATAGGACCCAGTACCCTGCAAGTGATTATAGAACATTTACAGCGCATCTACTGCGATTCTATAGGGGTAGAGTATATGTATATCCGCAACCCAGAAAAGGTCAATTGGATTCAAAAACGATTGAATGTCAACGACAACCACCCCAACTTTTCTCAAGAACAAAAGAAACACATACTAAAAAAGCTGAATCAAGCGGTTAGCTTTGAAAATTTCTTACATACCAAATACGTTGGGCAAAAACGCTTCTCTTTAGAAGGAGGAGAATCGTTAATCCCTGCTTTAGATGCTGTTATTGAATCTGCTGCCAATCAAGGGGTAGAAGAGTTTGTTATGGGAATGGCACATCGTGGACGCCTCAATACCCTGGCCAATATTTTTGGAAAGTCCACCCAAGATATTTTTAATGAGTTTGACGGCAAAGACTATGAAGAGGTTGTTTTTGATGGAGATGTAAAATACCATCTTGGCTGGACTTCACAACGGGTTACAGACACTGGAAAACAAATTAACATGAACATCGCACCCAATCCTTCCCACCTGGAAACGGTTGGTGCTGTTGTGGAAGGAATTAGCCGTGCCAAGCTGGAAAACAAATTTAAAGGAGACACCAACAAGGTGTTGCCTATTATCGTTCATGGTGATGCTGCTATTGCAGGACAAGGACTTCCCTACGAAATTGTTCAAATGGCAAAATTAAAAGGGTATTCCACGGGAGGAACAATACATATTGTAGTTAACAATCAAATTGGATTTACCACCAATTACCTCGATGCCCGATCCAGTACCTACTGTACTGACGTTGCCAAAGTTACCCTCTCACCCGTTTTACATGTCAATGCAGATGATGCAGAGGCGGTGGTACATGCTACCTTATTTGCATTAGACTTTAGAATGCGCTTTGGTCAGGATGTTTTTATCGACCTTCTGGGTTACAGAAAATATGGACATAATGAGGGAGATGAACCTCGTTTTACGCAACCAAAACTTTACAGTGCTATTGCTAAGCACAGCAATCCTAGAGACATTTATGCTCAGGAGTTAAAATCAGCGGGATTGATTGATGATGCCTATGTCAAAAAGTTAGAGGAAGAATATAAGGCTGGGTTGGAAGACAGCTTGGAAGGGTCGCGAAAAATTGAAAACACCGTCATCACGCCCTTTATGGAAGACGAGTGGAAAGCGTTTAGCCGAGTGGAAGAGAGTGTTATGTTACAGTCTGTTAAAACTTCGGTTTCTAAACAAATGCTGGACCAGACTGCAAAAGGAATTACTGAACTTCCCGAAGGCAAAAAATTTTTAAGAAAAATAGAGCGCTTGGTTGCCGATCGCAAAGCCATGTATTTTGATCGGAATTCTTTAGACTGGGCTATGGGAGAGCTACTGGCATACGGAACTCTGCTTCAAGAAGGTTTTAACGTACGACTTTCAGGTCAGGATGTAGAAAGGGGTACTTTTTCTCATCGACATGCTGTTATAAAATCAGTCAATACCGAAGAAGAAATGGTGTTGCTCAATCACATCAACCCTACGAAACAAGGGCACTTTAGCGTGTACAACTCTCCACTCTCTGAGTATGGTGTTTTAGGTTTCGACTACGGTTACGCCATGGCGAGCCCAAACACACTAACCCTATGGGAAGCACAATTTGGAGACTTTTCCAACGGTGCCCAGATCATGTTGGACCAGTACCTCTCTTCCGCAGAAGACAAATGGAAGATTCAAAATGGAATTGTTCTTCTACTCCCTCACGGATACGAAGGACAGGGAGCAGAACATTCTTCAGCTCGAATGGAACGCTATTTACAACTGTGTGCTAAAGACAATATGTTTGTCGCTAACTGTACTACCCCTGCCAACATGTTCCATTTGTTACGCAGACAGATGAAAACCAATTACCGCAAACCCCTTGTTGTATTTACTCCAAAGA
>VMCW01000112.1 GCA_008081175.1 Flavobacteriaceae bacterium | reverse complement strand
TGATGAATTCGAATTTGAAGCAACTTTTTTTGGTGCAGCGTTTCAATATCCCGGCAAAAAAGGAAGTGTCCCTAACCTTAAACAATGGATTGAAAATGCTCAGCGGCAAGGAGTCTGTACCGTTGTTGCTGCAGATTTATTGAGTTTAGTTCTTCTAGAAAGCCCAGGAAAATTAGGAGCGGATGTTGTTGTAGGCACTTCTCAACGCTTTGGAATACCTTTAGGATACGGAGGTCCTCATGCAGCTTTTTTTGCTACAAAAAATCATTATAAACGGAATGTCCCTGGAAGAATTATTGGCCAAACAAGAGATCTAGATGACCATCCTGCCCTAAGAATGGCACTACAAACAAGAGAACAACACATAAAAAGAGATCGTGCTACTTCAAATATATGTACAGCCCAAGTACTACTAGCTGTTATGGCTGGTATGTATGCCGTTTACCACGGACCAAAAGGATTAAAGCATATAGCGGCTAGTATTCATAAAAAAACCGTCCAACTGAAAAAACACATTCAAACTTTAGGATTACAACAAAAAAATAATTCTTTTTTTGATACGCTTCAAATAGCAGCCTCAGCAAAAAAGATAAAGCCTTTAGCAGAATCAAGATCTATAAACTTTTACTACCCCGATGAAGAAACGGTTTGTCTTTCTTTAAACGAAACTACTTCAGAGGAGGAGATTCAAGAAATAATTAGTGTTTTTGAAGACTATTGCGGTATCAAATCAAATGAAAACAGAGAATTTAATGAAGAAACTTGTCTTCCTGAAGAACTCGTAAGAAAAAGTCCTTTTCTGACTCATGAAGTTTTTAATAGCTACCATTCAGAAACAGCACTAATGCGTTATATAAAAAGGCTGGAACGCAAAGATCTAGCATTAAATCACTCTATGATTTCTCTAGGATCCTGCACTATGAAACTAAATGCAGCTGTAGAGATGTTACCCTTGAGCGATCCCAACTGGGGAAGCCTTCATCCTTTTGTCCCACTGGAACAGGTAAAAGGATATCAAAAAATGCTTAATGAACTCACCAAACAACTTAATACCGTTACAGGATTTGCAGCTACTTCCCTTCAACCCAACTCAGGTGCTCAAGGAGAATACGCAGGTCTAATGGTAATTCGAGCATATCACGAAAACAACAAAGACACTCATAGAAATGTTTGTTTAATACCTGCCTCTGCTCACGGTACCAATCCTGCTTCTGCTGTAATGGCCGGAATGAAGGTCGTTGTTACAGGAACAGATGCTCAAGGAAATATTGATTGGGCAGACCTCCAAGAAAAGGCGTTACTTCACAAAGAGCAATTAGCTGCCTTAATGATTACTTACCCAAGTACCCACGGAGTAT
Source organism: Flavobacteriaceae bacterium (assembly GCA_008081175.1). GTDB lineage: Bacteria > Bacteroidota > Bacteroidia > Flavobacteriales > Flavobacteriaceae > MS024-2A. The sequence continues at coordinate 16,416 of VMCW01000112.1, read as the reverse complement.
TTGAAACCAAGATTAAAGAAATCACAAAACTCATTCACGACTGTGGCGGACAAGTTTATATGGACGGAGCCAATATGAATGCACAAGTAGGCCTTACTAGCCCACATGCTATTGGAGCTGATGTGTGTCATTTGAATCTACACAAAACCTTTGCCATCCCGCATGGAGGTGGTGGCCCTGGGGTAGGTCCTATTTGTGTTGCGTCACATTTAGCACCTTTTTTGCCAGGCAATCCATTAGTACAAACGGGTGGAGAAAAAGCCATTACCTCAATTTCTGCTGCTCCTTTTGGCTCTGCTTTGGCTTGTATTATTTCCTATGGTTACATTAAAATGCTTGGAGGAACTGGACTTACAAAAGCAACTGAGATAGCCATACTCAATGCCAACTACATTCAAAAAAGATTAGAGGGGGCTTATGATATATTATATACTGGGGAGAAAGGACGTGCTGCACACGAACTTATTATAGATTGTAGAAACTTTAAAGAAAAGGGGATTGAGGTAGTAGACATCGCCAAAAGATTGATGGACTATGGATTTCATGCTCCTACAGTTTCTTTTCCCGTAGGTGGCACCATGATGATCGAACCTACAGAAAGTGAAAATTTAGCTGAAATGAATCGTTTTTGTGATGCTATGATTTCTATTCGAATGGAAATTGCTTCTGACAGTGATTCGGATCACGCCTTGCTTAAAAATGCACCTCATACGTTAAAAATGGTTAGTTCAGACCATTGGGAATTTCCGTATACAAGACAAAAAGCAGCTTTTCCACTTGAGTTTGTATCAGATAACAAATTCTGGCCTACAGTACGCAGGGTGGATGAAGCTTATGGAGATCGTAATTTAATTTGTAGTTGCAATCCCATAGAATCTTATATAACTAATTGATAATTAGTTAACTATATTCATTTGATAGTTCAAGCTAGTCAGGAAATACACCTTTAGACTTCGTATCCATTTTTTGGATTCAATTGCCAAAAGTCATTTTAAAAGTACTTTTACATCCAGATTATGAATATTAAAATCACAGGTAGCGGAAGTAGTATTCCTGGAAAAATAGAGACCAATTCTAGTTTTTCGGAGCATTCTTTCTATGATGCATCTGGTGAACCTATTTTGAATTCAAACGAGGAGATCATAGAAAAATTCAAGGCCATCACCGGCATCGAACAACGAAGATATATTCAAGATAATCAAACTGTAGTAGACATCGCTGTAGAGGCAGCTCAAAAATGCATTACCGATGCAGCTACAGATAAAGAAACTATAGATTACCTAATTGTCGCCCATAATGTAGGAGACATAGGATTGAATACGCATCAAGTGAATACCTTGCCCAGTTTAGCCTCAAAAATTAAAGCTGGTCTCCAAATTCAAAATCCAAGCTGTGTAGCATATGACCTTCTCTTTGGGTGTCCTGGATGGGTAGAAGGGATGATTCAGGCCACCGTTTTTATTAAAGCAGGTGTTGCCAAAAAATGTCTTGTTGTGGGAGCAGACACCCTATCTAGGGTCCTTGATCCCAGCGATAGAGATTCCATGATATATGCTGATGGGGCTGGAGCGGCTTTGATAGAAAAAAGCACTGAAGCAGGTGGTGTACTATCACACAAAACTGTTAGCTACACCTCAGAAGGGGAAGCAGATTATATTTTTTATGGCCCTGCTAATAATCTTGGAAAAGGAACCAAATACATTAAAATGTTTGGCAGAAAAGTATATGAATTTGCCTTGAGCAAAGTACCCCTTGCCATTCAATCTTGCTTAGATGAATCAGGAGCTTCAATTGAAGATGTAAAAAAAATATTCATCCATCAAGCCAATCTTAAAATGGATGACGCTATAGTAAAACGTTTCTATCGTTTGTATAAAAAACCCATGCCAGAAAATGTTTTACCGATGAATATTCAAGAATTTGGCAACAGTTCTGTAGCTACAGTTCCAACCCTCTACGACTTAGTCAAAAAAGAAAATTACGGAGGACATCAACTCAATAAAGGAGATTTGATCTTATTTGCTTCTGTTGGTGCTGGAATGAATATCAATGCAATTTCTTATCGGGTTTAAGGGGTAATGGACTTAAATTCTAGATTTAAAATCCAAAGCTTTTTACTTAAAATTGCTACCTTTGGAAGGGTATGAACGTCCTCTCCAATATCGGAAAATATTTTATCATGCTCCAACGGGTGTTTGGGAAGTTTACCAAATGGAAAATTCTTAAACAGCTGATTTTAAAAGATATAGATTCTCTCATAATTGGATCTTTAGGAATCGTTTCTTTCATTTCTTTTTTTGTTGGAGGTGTGGTATCCATACAAACTGCTCTCAATTTAGAAAATCCTTTTTTACCTAAAAATTTAATTGGATTTGCTACTCGCCAGTCCATTATTTTAGAATTTGCACCGACTTTTATTTCTATCATTATGGCAGGTAAAGTAGGATCCTATATCACTTCGAGTATTGGAACGATGCGTGTTACAGAACAGATTGATGCCTTAGAAGTTATGGGGATCAACACCTACAACTATCTTATTTTCCCAAAAATAATCGCCTTACTCTTGTATCCCCTAGTTATCTGTATTTCTATGTTTTTAGGGATTTTTGGAGGCTATATCGCTTGTGTTTACGGAGGATTTTCCAGTAGTGCAGAATTTGTGGAGGGAATTCAGCTTGACTTCATTCCTTTTCACGTTACCTACGCTTTTATAAAAACTTCTTTTTTCTCCTTTATTCTTGCGACCGTACCTTCTTTTCACGGTTATTTTATGACCGGTGGAGCACTAGAAGTAGGTAAAGCCAGTACAGTTTCTTTTGTTTGGACCAGTGTGGTAATTATTTTATTGAATTATCTCGTTACTCAACTCTTACTCACCTAAATGATCAAAGTCAATAACATCGTAAAATCTTTTGACGGAACAGACGTTCTCAAGGGGATAAGTACCGTTTTTGAAAAGGGAAAAACCAACCTAATTATTGGTCAGAGCGGTTCTGGAAAAACAGTCTTCCTAAAGTGTTTACTGGGTTTGTTTGAAACCAATTCTGGTGAAATTCTCTTTGAAAACAAAGCGATCCAACAAATGAGTGTCAAAGAGCGAACGATTTTAAGACAAGAAATAGGAATGGTGTTTCAAGGAAGTGCATTGTTTGACTCCATGACTGTGGAAGAAAATGTCATGTTCCCTATGCAAATGTTTACCTCAAAGGAAGTCGATGAAATACGAGAACAGGCCAATCAAGTTATCAAAAGGGTAAATCTGATCGATGCCAATGATAAATTTCCAGATGAAATCTCTGGTGGAATGAAAAAAAGAGTTGCCATAGCTCGGGCTATTGTCATGAATCCAAAATATCTTTTTTGTGATGAACCCAATTCTGGCTTGGATCCTAAAACGGCCATTTTGATTGACAATTTGATTAAAGAAATTACAGAAGAATACAATATCACCACTGTAATCAACACACACGATATGAATTCAGTAATGGAAATCGGTGAAAAAATTGTTTTTTTACTCAACGGAAAGAAGGCCTGGGAAGGCTCCAAAAAAGACATTTTCAATACAGACAATGAAGCAGTGTCAAACTTTGTTTACTCCTCTGATTTATTTAAAAAAGTAAGAAAAATATACCTTAAAAATTAAGGGTTATAAAGGAGTAACCTCTGCTTGAGGACTGAACAAATAACTCTTTTGAGAAGCTACTTCTTGACATTCAAAACGAGTCCTTCTTCGTGTTAATTTTACAAATATTCTACCGTTATCAATTTTAAACTGTCTTCCCTGATCCAAATCAATTAAAGCAATTTTTGTGCTGGGAGGATCGTGACTTCTTAGTGCCATGACCAATTCAAAATCCCGGTCAGTACTCGCTTTTGGGTTTTTAAGGTAGCGCGCAAATAGACGACACAAAGGGTCTGGAAAAATTTGAGGTGTTAAAAATGGGAGCGCCAGCATACGAAAAGAATTCTTCCATTCCTCGCCATGCGGTTTTATGTTAAAACCATTGGTTTTATAAACTTGATAATGGGCTAATTCATGGATTAATGTAATTAAAAAGCGATAAGGGTTTAAAGTGTGATTGATGGTTATGGCTATCTCACCATTTTTTTTTCTTCTAAAATCTCCGTGCTTGGTCACCCTTTTTTTGGTGATTATTACAGGTACTCCATTTTCTTCCAAAAGAGTCTTTAACTGTGTTTTTGCTTCCTTGGGTACGAAAGATAGAATAGGCTCCATTTAGATTTAAGGTGTAGAAGAAGAAACAGGCAACACTTTCCCGTTATAAAAACGGTTTCCATTTAAAGCAAAATCAAGAATATATACTGCCATTTCTTCAGGTGTTAGAGGGGCTTTAAATCCAGGAAAGGCCTCTTCAAGCATTTCTGTTTGAACGGCACCTAGCGCAAGGGCATTAAAGACTGGACCCGTTTCTTTATACTCTTCTGCCAGAAGTTCGGTTAAAATGCTTACAGCCCCCTTACTACTGCTGTAGGCAGCCAATCCAGGAAATTTTGCACTTCCTTCTACTCCCCCCATACTGCTTATGTTTACCACATGACCCTTTTGAGAAATTAGAGGCAACAAGAGTCTTGTGATTGAAGCTAAACCAAATACATTAACCTGGTAAATCGCTTCAAATGCTTCCTTTGAGGTTTCTGCAAAAGGTTTATTTAAAAAAGCCCCTGCGTTGTTTATTAAAATATCAACTACCGCCCCCTCTTTTTCAAGTTGAGAAACAAAGGTTTCTAAGGCGTTCGTATCTGTAATATCTATTGATAAAGGATGAACTGAATCTGAGGGTTCTATTGCCTTAATATTTCTTGAAAGAGCAAAAACATGATACCCTTGACGGGCTGCAAGTTGGACCAATGCATAACCGATCCCTCGACCAGCTCCTGTAATTACAATTGTTTTTGACATCATCTAAAGGTAGGAAAAAACACCCAACACTTTAAAGTACCATCGTCAATGGGTTTTCTACGTATCCTCTTAAGGTCTGTAAAAACTGGGCTCCTGTGGCTCCGTCAATGACTCGGTGATCACAAGCAAGAGTTAATTTCATTGTATTCCCTACAACAATAGCTCCTTCTTTAACAACTGGCTTTTGAACAATAGCTCCAACGGACAGAATCGCTCCATTGGGTTGATTAATTATTGAAGTGAATTCTTGGATTCCAAACATCCCTAAATTGGAAATTGTAAAAGTACTTCCTTCCATTTCCTCTGGCTTCAATTTTTTATCTCGGGCACGAATTGCATAATCTTTTACCGCAGCACCAATTTGTGGTAGCGTTTGCTCATCGGTAAATTTCACCACGGGAACAACCAAACCATCTTCAACGGCAACAGCTACACCTACATGAACATGATGGTGTTGTGTGATTTGCTGATCTTCCCATTTGGCATTGACTTGCGGATGTTGTTTAAGTGCTAAAGCCACTGCTTTAACTACAATATCGTTAAATGAAATTTTAGTGTCCGGAATGGAATTGTATTGATTTCTGAAAGCAATTGCATGATCCATATCAAATTCTACACCTAAATAATAATGAGGTGCTGAAAATTTTGATGCTGATAGCCTTTTGGCTATCGTTTTTCGCATCTGAGAATTTGCAATCCCTGTAACAGATTCTACTCCACGTGGAGTAAATGGTTGTACTCCAGCTACCTGAGGTTGGTATTGATCGATGTCTCTTTTAATGATTCTTCCGGCGTCTCCTGTCCCTTGAACTCTACTGAGGTCAATCCCCTTTTCAGATGCTAATTTTTTTGCTAGGGGAGAGGCTATAATTCGACCGTTTGGAGCTGCAGTTGCTGTAGGTGTTACTTCAGGTGTAGCCGTTTTTTCTTCTACTATTATTTCTTTTTTATCCGACTTTTCTTCAACAGGGGCGCTTGAAACTGCAGGAGGTTCAACATTAGATGTACTGCCTAATGCAGCCAGTACTGTAGCAACATCAGTCCCTTTTTTTCCTATTACAGCTAGAACACTATCTACTGGGGCAGATTCGCCCTCATTAAGCCCAATGTGAAGCAAGGTTCCTTGATAAAAGGATTCGAACTCCATAGTCGCTTTATCAGTTTCTATTTCAGCAAGAATATCCCCTTCATTTACTGCATCACCTACTTTTTTATTCCACTTGGCTACAGTGCCTTCTTCCATAGTGTCACTTAACCTAGGCATAGTGATTACTTCAGCTCCCTCTGGCATAGCGACTTCTTCTTGGTTTTGTGAAGAGTCTGGTTTTTCTTCAACTTCCTTAGCAGCAGGAGTTTCTGCTTTTTTACCAATTAGTCCTGACACATCTTCTCCCTTCTGTCCGATAATAGCTAATAGGGTATCTACTGGTGCTGTGCCACCTTCTTCAATTCCAATATGCAAAAGTTCACCTTCGTTAAAAGATTCGAACTCCATGGTCGCTTTATCGGTTTCAATTTCAGCTAGTATATCTCCTTCTTTTACTTGGTCACCTACTTTTTTGAACCATTTTGCCACTGTGCCCTCTTCCATAGTATCACTCAATCGGGGCATGTTAATAATTTCTGCCATTTTACAATTTGTGTTTTAAAAACGGATAGTCTTCCTGCTCATATACTGCATCGTACATCAAACTGGTTTCTGGATAGGGAGAAGATTCTGCAAATTTTTCACATTCACTGACTCGCTCCTTAACACCAGCATCGATTTCATCTAATTGCTTTTGAGTAGCATACTTCTTTGACAGAATCAGTTCTTTAACTTGAGTAATAGGATCGATTTTGCGATACTCTTCTACTTCCTCTTTGGTTCTGTAGTGCTGTGCATCAGACATGGAGTGTCCTCGATATCGGTACGTTTTCATTTCTATAAATGAAGGCCCTCCGCCTTTTCTTGCCAAACTGATGGCTTTATCCATTGTTTTTGCTACAGCAACTGGATCCATTCCATCACAAGGTTCACAAGGCATATCGTACCCCAGTCCTAATTTCCAAATGTCCTGATGTGAAGCGGTTCTCGCAACCGAAGTACCCATAGCATATCCATTATTTTCTACGATAAATACAACAGGAAGTTGCCACAAAGTAGCCAGATTTAATGTTTCGTGTAAGGTTCCTTGGCGGACAGCACCGTCACCCATAAAACATAGGGTTACATTGTCACGCTCAAAGTACTTGTCACCGAAAGCCATACCTGCTCCAAGAGGAATCTGACCTCCTACGATTCCATGTCCTCCGTGAAATTTGTGCTCTTTAGAAAAAATATGCATGGAACCTCCAAGGCCTTGAGATGTTCCTGTGGCTTTCCCATAAAGTTCTGCCATTACTTTTCTTGGATCTACACCCATTCCTATGGGCTGAACGTGATTTCTATATGCAGTAATCATTCGGTCTTTACCCAGCTCCATAGCGTGTAAGCAACCTGCTAAAACCGCTTCCTGACCGTTATATAAATGCAAAAAACCTCGAACTTTTTGTTGGATGTAAACCGCAGCCAATTTGTCCTCAAACTTTCTCCAGAAAAGCATGTTTTCATACCAATCAAGATAGGTTTGTTTTGTTATTTTCTTCATAAAATCCTAATATACAAATCCAAATATGGAGTACAAAATTACTCATTTCTCTCCTAAAATCAGCCAATATTTAGCCTAATTGTTTCTCTGTATTCTAAAAAGAAGTTATGTACTTAATCAGATGGGGGAGTTGTTGATGTTTGGTCCAAATTTAAAGCAAGAGAAAAACGAATGGTGTTTTCTAGTGGGTTTCTAACAGAGGAGGTAGAAAACAAATAAGATAAATCTATATTGATAAAGTTCAGGTCAAAGCCAGCACCCATAGTAAGAAAACGACGTGACCCTTTATCAAGGCTTTCATTAAAATAACCCGTACGAAAAGAGAAGGAGTCTTCAAAACGATATTCTATCCCTACAGCTACTGTAACTTCACTCAATTCCTCTCTCAAGCCATCTGGAGCATCAGTAAAAGAGGTGAAAATCCCGCTAATAAAATCAATATCAGGTTGCCTGTACCCTAAAAAATTTTCGCTAGAATCATAAACTGCTATGGGTGTTGGTACTAAGAGTTTACTAAACTCAGTGTAAAAACCGAGCGTGTTTTGATCATCAAACAATAAGTCTAAACCCATCCCCAGCCTTAAGTTTGTTGGAATAAAGCTTTTGGGGGCGCCCAAATCATAATTCAACCGAGGGCCTATGTTTGAAATATTTAAACCCGATCGGAAAACCGCACTTTTATCCGTCAAATCAAAGGACTGACTTTGATAAAATGCAGCAATATCAACACCTAAAGTGCTTGCAGAAGAAGTATCACCCTCCATAGCGATTTTTAAATCAGAATAGATAAAGCGACCTGCAACAGACATCGAAAAAGTGGTACTCAATTTAAGTGCATAAGACAAGTCGAGAGTGAGTTCAGTGGGGCGTTGCATCCCTTGGTCTACGATAGAACCTCCTATTAACTCATTAAATTGTATGTCTCCAAGACTGAAATAGCGTAAACTTGAAGCCCATGAACTACGGTCGTCGATTTTCTTAAAATAGACGATATTCCCTAAAAAGATATCATCTACTAGTTTACTCAAGTAAGGTGTATAGCTCAGACCAAGTCCTTTTTCCGTTGATGCAAAGACATATTTAGCTGGATTCCAATGTTGAGAATAGTTATCTGAAGAAGTGGCTACTCCTAAATCTCCCATTCCTGCAGCTCGAGCATCTGAAGTAATAGTCAAAAAGGGAACACCTGTGGTTATTACACGATTTGAATTTTGTCCAGAAACGATATGTCCCTTCAGGGCGAGTAGAAATAAAACCAGGAAAAACGTTCTCATCTATTGAGTCATTACTTTATTAAGTAACGTTGACCTTTTAAAAATCTTGTGTTTAAAGTATCAATTATTAATATTTTTTTAATCAAAGCAATAATAAGTCACTGAAAGCGTTTTCATAACAACAACAGAATAAAATAAAAAAACCAATTTCAGTTCAAATTGATTATTTGTATATTGCAGTTTATTTTTGAAAAAATAGAGACCCTTATGAAAGTGAGAAATTTAATTTCTTTATCCATCACCTGTTCAATTGCTCTTACTTTTATCGCTTGCGGAGGAAATAACGTCTCGCGAGGAACAGGATGGGACATCAATTCCAAAAGTGGTGGTTTTCAATACAATGTAGAATTTAACGAACAAGAAACAGGTCCTGGTTTAGTTTTTATTGAAGGAGGAACTTACACCAAAGGACAGGTACAAGATGATGTGATGCACGATTGGAATAACTCGCCAACCCAACAACATGTTATGTCCTTTTACATTGATGAAACTGAGGTAACAAACTTAATGTATATGGAGTATTTGGATTGGCTAGAATACGTTTTTCCAACCCAAGACCCCCAGTATAGACAAATCTATGAAGGGGCGCTTCCCGATACCTTAGTATGGAGAAACCAGCTAGGTTACGTTGAAGAACTCACAACCAATTACTTAAGACACCCAGCCTATGCTGAATATCCCGTTGTCGGTGTAAATTGGCTTCAAGCCGTTCAATATGCAGAATGGCGAACAGACCGCGTAAACGAATACATTCTAGAGCGTGAGGCTTACATCCAAAAAGATGTGCGTTATAATGAGGTTGAAACCAACAGCACATTCAATACCCAAGCCTACCTCAAAAGACCAGAAACTGCTTACGACGGTAAAATGGACAGCCTTGCTGGAAAACGCGCAGAACAAAAGAAAGGAGATTCTATAGTAAAAGTCTATGCTGGTGTAGAAAAAGGAATTTTACTTCCCTCCTATCGTCTCCCTACTGAATCAGAATGGGAGTACGCTGCCCTAGCCTTAGTTGGTGATCGTGAATACAACAACTACAGAGGCAAGAAAAAATATCCTTGGTCTGGAGAATATACCCGCTCTAGTGATCGAAGAACAGAAGGCGATCAACTAGCTAATTTCAAACTAGGAAAAGGAGATTATGGAGGAATTGCAGGTTGGTCTGATGATGGAGCCGACATCACAATTCAAGTAAAGCAGTATCCACCTAACGATTTTGGGATCTACGATATGGCTGGTAACGTTGCAGAATGGGTTTCTGATGTGTACCGTCCTATCGTTGATGACGAAGCAAATGACTTTAATTACTACCGAGGAAATGTTTATTCTAAATCCGTTTTAGGTGAAGATGGCAAGGTACAAGTTATTGCCGCTGACCAACTTGTTTTTGATACACTTCCGAATGGTAAAGTACTTCTTAAAAGATTACCTGGTGAATTAGTTGAAGTTCCTGTTGACGAAAACGATACTTTTTTACGGCAAAATTTCTCTGAGAGCGACAATCGTAATTACAGAGACGGTGATACAGAATCCTCAAGGAATTTTGCAGCTGGAAGATCCAATGTTGAAACTAGTCAGACCCCAGAAACGAATCAAATGTACGACGCACCCGTTCCTGCAAAAGTTACAAAAGCTTCTGACGGTACTTTTCTTCGTGATTACGATAAAAGCTCAAACAGAACTACTTTAATCACCGATGAGGTTCGTGTATATAAAGGAGGCTCATGGAAAGATCGTGCCTACTGGCTGGATCCAGCTCAAAGACGTTATTTACCTCAATATATTGCGACAGATTATATCGGTTTTCGTTGTGCTATGTCCAGACTAGGTTCTAAAAGCCAAGTTAAAAAGAGAGCCCGCCACAAAAGACGTGGATAAAACGATTTGAAGCATCTTTAGTAAAGATGCTTTTTTTTTAGAATGAAAATAGAATCACTTTATACTGCATTTTTAAAATCTACTAGTGTCAGTACAGACAGTCGCTCTATTGAAAAGGGGGCGCTTTTCTTTGCTCTTAAAGGAACTCATTTTGATGGAAATAAATATGCAGAAGCAGCTTTAAAAAAAGGTGCAGCCTACGTTGTCGTAGATCAAAGTAGTGGTTTGGAAAATGATGAACGGGTTTTTTGTGTTGAAAATACCCTCAATACCCTACAAGAGCTTGCAACGCATCACCGAAAAAAACTAGGACTTCCTATTATTGCTTTAACAGGAAGTAACGGAAAAACCACTACAAAAGAATTAATCCGGGAAGTACTTTCAAAAAAATACAATGTTCTTGCAACAAGCGGTAACTTCAACAATCACATTGGTGTTCCTCTCACTTTGCTTCAATTGAACAACAAACACGAAATTGGTGTCATAGAAATGGGTGCCAACCACCTCAAGGAAATTCAAAGACTTTGTGCTATTGCGCTACCCGATTGGGGCTACATAACAAATTTTGGAAAAGCACATTTAGAAGGTTTTGGCAGTGAAGCTGGAGTAGTTCAAGGAAAATCTGAATTGTATCAGCACCTAAAAGAAAATAAGGGTAAAATAGTTGTAAATGGTAATGACCTTAAACAGGTAGAACTCACTAAAGAGTGTGATACTTTTTTATTTGGAGATCAGGAATACAACGATTTTCAAATTTCGGTTACAGATCCAAAAGACAATAGTCTTGGTTTGGAATATGACAAGTACCTTTTTCAAAGTCCACTTCACGGAGCATACAATTTGAACAATATAGCAGCAGCTATAACTTTTGGGATTTTATTTGATGTTCAGATAGAACATATCCAGGATGCAATAAAATTCTATGATTCAAAAAACAACCGTTCTCAAAAACTAAATCTAAAAGGGATTCAAATTATTTTAGATGCCTACAACGCCAATCCCAGCAGTATGGAAGCTGCTCTAGATTCGTTCTCCAGTATCGACCCAAAAAACAGTGCTGTACTATTAGGAGATATGTTGGAACTGGGAGTTTTTGCTAACAAAGCACATGAAAACCTACTTAAACGATGCTTAGAACTCAAATTCAAAAGCATATATACCTATGGGCCCCTATTTGAAAAAACCAAAAAAACAGCTCCTAACATTAAAAAATATACCCAACTGGAAACGTTGACAAATGATTTGAAAATAGATTTGTCTAACTGGAATCACCTCTTAATAAAAGGGTCACGATCCATGCAACTGGAACGAATTATTACTTTTATTGAAACCCTCTAAGCCCATGCAAAATGTATCTTTTTTGTTTGTTGCCTTTCTGTTTCTTGCTTGCCAAGCTACTGAGGAACGCTGTGGTACCATTATCCAAAAAGTAGAAATAGAAAACAGATTTTACTTCGTACTACAAACAGACGAGTACATAAATTACTACAACACTCCCTCACAACCCAACCTCCCCGACGACGGCGTACGTCAAGGTATTGTCTCCAAAGAAATTTACGACAACTTTGAAGAAGGAGATGAATACTGTTCTGAGTAAATAAATCTAGTTTGTTTTTGCTCCTTTTATAATTTCATCAACAACTTCTGGATTTAAAAGCGTAGAGGTGTCTCCTAAGTTTGAGATATCGTTACTCGCTACTTTTCTCAGTATACGTCGCATAATTTTTCCAGATCTTGTTTTAGGTAGCCCAGAAACAATTTGAACTTGATCTGGTTTTGCTATGGGTCCAATTATATTTCGAACGGTGTCTTTTATTTCTTCAATAAGACCTGCTTCTGTTCTTCCTTCTATATCACAAATAACATAGGCATAGATTCCCTGCCCCTTGATATCATGTGGGAAACCTACAACTGCAGATTCGATTACCTTAGGGTGTTCATTGATAGCATTTTCTACTTCAGCAGTGCCCATACGATGACCAGAGACATTCATTACATCGTCCACTCGCCCAAGAATTCTCAAATAGCCGTCGTGATCTCGTTTTACTCCATCTCCCGTAAAATACATACCAGGATAGGCTGAAAAATAAGTTTCTTTACATCGTTTATGATCGCCATAGGTTGTGCGTATCATGGAAGGCCAAGGAAACTTGATACATAAATTTCCTTCAACATTATTCCCCTTCAATTCGTTTCCTTCTGCATCCACAATTATGGGTTGAACCCCTGGAAGCGGTAAAGAAGCATGTGCAGGTTTGTTTGGTGTAATTCCTGCTAAAGGAGAAATCATTATTCCTCCAGTTTCAGTCTGCCACCAAGTGTCAACCAAAGGACATTTCCCTTTTCCTATGTGGTCGTGATACCAGTGCCAGGCCTCCTCGTTTATCGGTTCACCTACAGAACCTATTACTTTAAGCGAATCCAATTTATAAGGTGTTATCGGATCGAGTCCGTAAGCTTGTAGTGCACGTATAGCAGTAGGTGCTGTATAAAACTGGTTGACCTGATATTTATCTATAATTTCCCAAAAACGTCCTGGGTGGGGATAAGTAGGAACACCCTCAAACATAAGGGTTGTAGCTCCACTTAGTAGGGGCCCATAAATAATATAACTATGCCCTGTTATCCAGCCAATGTCTGCTGTACACCAATACACGTCGTTCTGTTCATATTGAAAAACATTAAGGAAAGAATACTGAGAATAAACCATATAACCACCAGTAGTGTGCACGACCCCTTTTGGTTTTCCTGTAGAACCAGAGGTATATAAAATAAACAACAGGTCTTCAGAATCTACGGTTGCAGCCTTGTGCTTCGTGTCTTGATCTTTAATCGCTTCGTGCCACCATAAATCTCTTCCAGGCTCCATGTGTACTTCAGCTTTTGTTCTTTGGCAAACAATTACCTTTTCCACGGTGTTTGTTTTTTCAAGAGCTTCATCTACCACTGCTTTTACTGGAATGTTTTTAGCTCCTCTAAAATTTCCATCAGAAGTCAGCACCATTTTGGCCTCACAATCATTTATTCGATCGGCTAAAGCAGAAGAAGAAAATCCTGCAAAAACAACAGAATGGACAGCACCAATTCGTGCACAGGCAAGCATGGCTACTGCTGCTTCAGGGATCATCGGCATGTAAATAATTACGCGATCTCCTTTTCCTACACCTTGAGCCTCTAAAGTATTTGCAAATTGACAAGTCTTATCAAAGAGTTGCTTGTAAGTAATATGAAGGGCTGGTTCATCGGATTCATTGGGTTCCCAGATGATAGCTGTTTTTTCTCCATGGGTAAACAGTTGTCTTTCAAAAATATTTTCGGTGATGTTCAGTTTTGCATTTTCAAACCATTTGACCTCTGGACCGTTAAAATCCCATGAAAGAACCTGATCCCATGGCTTTTTCCAATGGAATGATTCCGCAATTCTACTCCAAAATTTTTCGGGTTGATGGACGCTCTTTTGATATTCGTGAAGATAGCCAGAAAGCGATTGAATTTTATTCATCATGAGTTTTTAAGCTGTATTTATAATTAATGTACTGAATTGTCCGGGCTTAGGGATCCTCTTGGAGTTCTAATTTGTTCGGTTAACTCTTGAACCTCTTTTGGAGGACTGGCGGTAAAGCGTGAAACTCCTAAAGCTACTATGAAATTAATTAACATTCCTAATGTACCTATTCCTTCTGGAGCTATGCCCCACCAAAAATCTTCAGGAAGCCCAGAGCCTCCTAATTGGGGTTTAAAATGGATAATATAAGTGATTGTAAATAAGATACCCACAATCATGCCAGAAATAGCTCCTTCGCGATTCATACGTTTATCAAATATTCCTAAAATTATGGCAGGAAAGAAAGAAGAAGCCGCCAGTCCAAAAGCTAAAGCGACAACCTGTGCTACAAATCCAGGTGGATTTAAACCTGCTAGTCCCGCAGCCACTACTGCAACTGCGATAGCAATTCGAGCAGCATAAAGCTCTCCTTTTTCACTAATGTCTGGACGTAAGTAATTCTTTAATAAATCATGAGAAATCGAGGTTGAAATTACTAATAACAGTCCTGCAGCAGTTGAAAGAGCTGCGGCCAATCCCCCTGCAACAACCAAGCCAATTACCCAAGGGGGTAAATTTGCAATTTCTGGATTGGCTAGAACAATAATGTCTTGGTCGACTATGAGTTCATTGACACTAGCATCAGCTACATATTGAATTTTTCCATCTGCATTTTTATCATCAAAAGTCAACAACCCTGTTTTTTCCCAATTTGTAAACCAACTAGGTGCTTCGCTATAAGGTGTTTCTGATAGTGTATTGATCAAATTTGTACGTGCAAAAACAGCTACTGCTGGCGCTGTAGTGTATAGCACAGCTATAAACAAAAGAGCCCATCCAGCAGAAATACGGGCATCTTTGACTCTTGGAACCGTAAAAAAACGAACAATAACGTGTGGCAAGCCAGCTGTTCCAAACATTAAAGCCGCCGTTATGAAAAACATATTGGTTAAGTTGCTTTGATCTATTGCGGTGTAGGCATCAAATCCCAAATCTACAGAAAGTTGATTGAGTTTTTCCAAGAGATATACTCCATCTGTTCCACGAGAACCAAAACCGAGTTGTGGAATAGGATTACCTGTCATTTGCATGGAAATAAAAATAGCTGGTACAGTAAAGGCAAATATCAAGACACAAAACTGTGCTACTTGAGTATAGGTAATTCCCTTCATTCCGCCCAAAACGGCATAAAAGAAAACTATTCCAATACCAATAAGTACTCCTGTATCAAAAGGAACGTTGAGAAATCGAGCAAAGGCAACCCCTACTCCTTTCATTTGACCAACCACATATGTGAAAGAAATAAAAAGAGCACAAATCAATGCAACCAATCTCGCATTTTTAGAGTAATACCGTTCTCCGATAAAATCAGGAACAGTAAATTTTCCAAATTTTCTAAGGTAAGGTGCCAAAAGTAATGCCAGAAGAACATAACCTCCTGTCCATCCCATCAAATATTGGCCTCCCGAATAACCCATAAATGCGATCAAACCCGCCATGGACAAGAAAGATGCAGCAGACATCCAGTCTGCAGCAGTTGCCATCCCGTTTGCAATAGGATGAACCCCACCTCCTGCTACATAAAATTCCTTTGTAGATCCCGCTCGAGCAATTATTGCTATTGCGATATATATTAAAAAAGTTAAACCCACCAAAAGGTAGGTCCAGGTCTGTGCACTCATATATTTATTAATTCCTTAAACCTCATCAACATCAAATTTATGGTCTAGTTTATTCATCAAATAGACATAAACAAAAATTAAAACAACAAAGATGTATATAGCACCCTGGTGTGCAAACCAAAAACCTAAGGGAAATCCACCGAGATGGAATTGATTTAATGTTTCTGCAAAAAGAATCCCAAATCCAAAGGATACAGTAAACCATATTACTAATAATATCCCCAGATACTTGAGGTTGACTTTCCAATAGTCAGATGTTTTTTTAGTCATGACTTAAATATAATTAATATTTGTGAAGTGTTTCTATAATTCAATTAGAAAGGAAAAATAAATAGATACGTATTGGGTGTGAAAATTCCTCAAAACGGAAGAAGAGCTTAAAGCTTTGAAATACTTTAAAAAAAACGCTTTCAATGATATTGAAAGCGCAATGTGGGTGTTACTGGATTCGAACCAGTGACCTCTACCCTGTCAAGGTAGCGCTCTA
>VMCW01000088.1 GCA_008081175.1 Flavobacteriaceae bacterium | reverse complement strand
TCGTATCCAATGGATTTCTTCTGAAGCCACCTTTAGGGTGTCTCGGTACAAACCAGGATGAAACTTCCCTTCTCCTACATAAATAATATTTTCTTCTACATCAGTATCAATTACAAAAAGAGGTTCTTCAAACCCTCCTATACCAAGTCCTTTCCGCTGACCAATGGTATAAAAATGAGCTCCTTGATGTTCTCCTATTAGAGCACCGTCAATGGGTGAATAATGATACTTTTCTGCTTTTTGGATTAGGGTCTGCTTTGTTCCATTCCCATTAGCATAGGTAGAAAGAGTTTCTGGAATATTAATTATCTGTCCTTTTTTGGGCTTGAGTTGCTGCTGTAAAAAATCAGGAAGACTTACCTTCCCAATAAAGCAAAGTCCCTGGGAATCTTTTTTATTGGCAGTGACCAACTGTTGCTCTTCGGCAATTCTACGCACCTCTGCTTTTTGCAAATGACCAATGGGAAAAAGCACTTTAGAAAGTTGCTCTTGGGTCAATTGACATAAAAAATAGGACTGGTCTTTGTTTGGATCAGCACCCGAAAGCAACTGAAAGAGCTCCTGTCCTTTCGGGTTTTTAAAAGAGGATTTTTGACAATAATGTCCCGTAGCCACGTAATCTGCTCCAAGTGAAAGGGCAATTTTTAAAAAAACATCAAACTTAATTTCTCGGTTGCAAAGCACATCTGGATTTGGTGTTCTTCCTTTGGAGTACTCATCAAACATATAATCGACAATGCGCTCTTTGTACTCTTTGCTTAAATCTACCGTTTGAAAGGGAATTTCTAGCTTTTCAGCGACCAGCATAGCGTCGTTGCTGTCTTCCAGCCAGGGGCATTCGTTGGAGAGCGTTACGGTTTCATCGTGCCAGTTTTTCATAAAAAGACCGATAACCTCATAATCTTCCTTGAGAAGAAAGGCAGCAACACTGGAATCAACCCCTCCAGAAAGTCCTACAACAACCCGTTTCTTTTTCACAAGGCAAAGATAGGTAGTTCCTAAAAAAAAGCAGCGTTTTTATTTACCTCGGGCTTTCTTTTGCTTTTCTGCTTCTTCCATCGCTTTTTGAAGACGGGCAGAAAAACCTCCCGCTTTTTTGGGTTTCTTTTTGTTTTCTTCAATCTTAGCGTGGATTTTTGCGTCATCTACAATGTAGTTTTTAATCACCAACATTAAGAAAATGGTCAAAAGGTTAGAGACAAAGTAATACAAACTCAATCCACTAGCATAGTTATTGAAGAAGAAGAGCATCATCAAAGGCATCAAATACATGATGATTTTCATGTTGGGCATACCAGGTTGTTGGGGCATAGGTTGTTGCCCTGTAGTCATTTTGGTATAAAAGAAAATAGCAATTGAGGCTAATATGGGAAACAAACTCACATGGTCACCATAAAAGGGTATCGAAAATCCTAAATCCAAAACTGAATCAAAGGAAGAGAGGTCGTCTGCCCAAAGAAAAGACTTATCCCGTAACACGAAAGCCACTGGAAAGAAGGAAAAAAGAGCATAAAAAACAGGCAGTTGTATCAACGCGGGAACACAACCCGACATGGGATTAGCCCCAGCACGTGAGTAAAGACTCATAGTCTCCTGTTGACGTTTTACTGCATCGTCTTTGTATTTATCGTTAATCACCTCTATGTCAGGACGCAACACCTTCATTTTAATCTGTGAAACATACGATTTGTAAGTTACCGGAGACATTGCTAAACGAACGATCAAGGTCATTACTATAATTGCAATTCCATAAGAGAGAAAGGAAGATAAAAAACCAAAAAGAGGTAGAAAAATTACCCGGTTTATCCATCCGAATATTCCCCAACCCATAGGAATAGAAGCCTCTAGATCACCATCTAAATTTTGTAGAGTTTTATAATCTGTAGGTCCGTAATAAAACTGAAAACGTGAAGACAAATCTCCTTGTTGCACGGGAAGCGCATAGCTTGTTTCAAAGCGTTTGGTATATCTTTCTTCCAGTTGCTCCTCACCAGAGAGGTCTTGGGATTTTAAATTTGCACTGGAAATGACATTTTCAGGAATAAGAATAGCACTAAAGAAATGTTGTCTGTAGGAAATCCATCGAATCCCTTCTCGAGTCTCCTGATCGTCACCACTTAAAGAAAGGTAGTCGACACGATCTTCTTCATAACCAAAGGTGTACTCAGTATAACGGTTTTCGTAATCAATACTTCTTGAGTTGCGATAGGCTTGAGTAGTCCAATATACTTGAGGTGCTTCACTTTCATCCAAAAGCCCTCCCATACCTACTGTTTTAAAATACACCTTTACTAAATAACCTTTCCTTGGAAAGTCGTACTCAAAAGCTACGTACTGACGGTCAGAGAGTGCCGCTTTCATTATAACTTTTATAGAAGTGTCTCCCTCAATGACAGTTGGTGTAAAAAAGAATTCTTTGGTATTCAGCAAGCGACCGTCTTTGGTTTTCAATGTAAGGTTGAACTCAGAATTACCCTCTTGTATCATAGGCACAGGCTGGTCCTGATAATTTTCAAATTCTTTCAATTGCAATTTGCTGATTCCACCACCTTTAGACTGAAGCTCTAGATTCATGTCCTCGGTAGAAAGAACCGTATTAGATAGGGTGTTGGGCATAAATAATGCTCCTAAATCTCCATAAGCAAGGACTTTTTGTTGCTGCTGAATACTGTCTTGTACAATTACCTCCTCTGGAGGGGTAACAATTTGTTCTGTAGCGGCTTTTGCTTCTGCAGGAACTTCTTGTGGGCCATTTCTGTACAACATCCAGGTGAGGATCATTGCGATCAGAATAAATCCGATAAACTGGTAGGGGTCAAATTTTTTTTCTTCCATTTTGTTGGAACTTAATATTCTAATTTCTTTGCTAAACTCGCCTTGACAAAATCCTTAAAAAGAGGGTGTGGATCCGATACTGTACTCTTGTACTCAGGGTGAAATTGAACCCCCACAAACCAAGGATGATCCTTGTATTCTATTACTTCTACCAAGCCTGTTTCGGGATTGGTTCCCGCAACGATAAATTTATCATCAAAAACCTGATCTGTAAATGCATTGTTAAACTCATATCGGTGACGGTGACGTTCTGAGATGGACTTTTTAGCGTAGATTTCTGAAGTTATAGTTCCAGAATTCAGTGAACAATCCCAAGCCCCCAAGCGCATTGTCCCTCCTTTTTTGACAATACTTTTTTGTGTTTCCATCAGGTCAATAACAGGGGATTTACAGCTGGGATCCATTTCGGTAGAGTTTGCATCTGGCAATCCCACTTGATTCCGCGCATATTCAATGACTGCCATTTGCATACCTAAACAAATTCCCAAAAAGGGAATATTGTTTTTTCTGGCGTAAGCGATGGCTGTTATTTTTCCTTCGATACCTCGTTCTCCAAAACCAGGAGCAACAATCAAACCGTCTAATGGCTTCAACTCTTGCTGTACATTACTTTCGTCTATGTATTCAGAATGAAGGCTAATCACCTCCACCTCAGTTTCGTTGACTGCACCGGCGTGGATGATTGCTTCTAAAATAGATTTATAGGAATCTTGTAATTCTACATATTTTCCTACAAGTCCTATTTTGATGCGATGCTGAGGGTTTTTTAAACGATTTAAAAATCCATTCCAAGCGTCTAATTGATGGGGTTGTTTGGGTTGTAATTTCAGCTTTTCTAAAACTACCTTATCTAAACCTTCATCAAGCATCTTTAGCGGTACATCGTAAATGGTATCTACGTCAATAGATTGTATAATTGCCTCACGCTTTACATTACAAAAGAGCGCCAGTTTTTCTCGAAGCTCTTCTGTAAGTTCGTGTTCCGTTCTACAAACAATAATGTCTGCTAAAATTCCACTTTCCATCAATGTTTTTACGGAGTGTTGTGTGGGTTTAGTTTTGAGTTCCCCTGCAGCAGCAAGGAAAGGAATCAATGTGAGGTGTATCACCAAGGCGTTTTCTCTACCCAAATCCCAGATGAGCTGTCGAACAGATTCAATATAAGGCAGGGACTCTATATCTCCAACCGTTCCGCCTATCTCGGTGATTACTATATCGTATTCGCCACTTTCTCCAAGCAGCTGCATCCGTTCTTTAATCTCATTGGTGATGTGAGGAATAACCTGTACCGTTTTGCCCAAGAATTCACCCTTTCGTTCTTTTTCAATAACACTTTGGTATACCCGTCCAGTGGTAACATTGTTGGCCTGGGAGGTGTTCACGTTTAAAAACCGCTCATAGTGTCCTAAATCCAAATCGGTTTCTGCACCGTCATCAGTTACAAAACATTCTCCGTGTTCATAAGGATTTAATGTCCCTGGGTCAACATTGATGTAGGGATCAAACTTTTGAATGGTCACTTTAAAGTTTTGTGCTTGTAGTAGTTTAGCTAAAGAAGCGGCAATAATGCCTTTTCCTAATGAGGAAGTAACTCCGCCAGTAACAAAAATATATTTGGTTTTGGACATCCGGTTGTATTCGTTCATTAAAGTAACCGGGCTCAAATTTACAAAAATCGAGGTGAACTTTGGGAATTCAAGAGCTATTCTTTTCGCTCTAAAATTTCATAGCCGCTGTGTTCTAAAATATAAATGGAATCATTGCTATACGATTCATTTTGATTTTTGCTGTACAAAAATCGGTTGGACTGGTACTGGGTCTCCCCCAGGTCCAAGGAACTTTTTAAGTCTTGAGCGACGGCAATCCTTAGAATCACATCCAAAACGACATCATGAGCACGTATGGCTTCTTTGTTAGGAGGTTTCCCATAGTTTTGGACAAACTTTTTTACAAAATCCCTTTCTAGGGGCTGTTCCAATGGTTTAAAACCAGATGGGTAAGTAAATCGTATCCCTCCTAAAGCCTTTCTCGAAAGATTTTCGTTGTCATAAGCATTACTTCTAAAGGTGGTAAAAACTTGCACATCACGTTCAGAAGTATTTTGTGCTCCAAATTGAGAAAGTGCACTAGCAATGAGAGGAAAGGATTGCGTTTCCAAAATGATCTTATTGGGAATAGAATCAATGAGTAAAGAGTCGACTAACTCAGGTAGGAGGTAATCCGACGCTTCGGGTCGAATTCTTATGGACCAAGGAAAACGCGATTGCAACTCACGTTCAATCATTCTATTTTCTGCATCAGCAACTATCACAACATTTTGTGTGGTATCCAGCTGCTGTTCTAAAAAAGTGTACATATGCTCACGAAAACGCTTTTCGTCGGTTACCGACTGGAATACATTTTTTCTAAAAGCAACAGGTCGTGTGGATAAGGGTGCTATTTTTGGAAGTTCGCTCAAAGAAGCTTGATTAGAAATAAAATCAAAATTAGCGGGGATCAGAGGCCCTACTAAGAGATCCTTATCCTCCAAAGCTTTTGAATCGACAATTTCCTTTAATCGTGAAAAATTGTTCTCCGTATCAAAAGTTTCTAAGTCAACCTTAATTCCTAAGGCTGCAACTTGTTCCAACGCATGAAGAACACCGCTATAAAAATCAAGTGAGATGGTGTGTAAGTTTCTTTCTTCTAAAGTTCTTTTGGTATCCTCTATAGAATCAAATACTATTTCATTCGCTCGAAAAGGCAACAAAAGTCCGATCTTGATGGACTTCTTTTTAAAAAGGGAATCCTTTAAGTTGACACGTTCTACCAAAAGATCGTTTTCAATTTTTAATTGACCACTCAGTGCATCCGGAATTCTCAGTATCATTCCTTGTTGAAGACCTGTTTCTGTTAAGCTCGGATTTAAAGAGTCTAATACAGCACGACTAACTCCCAATTTTTTTTCAATACGGTAGTATCCTTCTGCTGGAAGTACTTTGTAGTAATTGTATAAAGAATCCTTTTCGGGAAGAACTTCACGGTACTCTTTATTTCTGATCTGTATTTCCTGTCCAATTTTTAAACCATCTTTTATCTGAGGATTCAGTGAGTCCAATTCAGCTAAAGTCATACCGTATTCGTAGGCCAATCGCCACTTCGTTTCTTTGGGTTGAACGGTATGAATCGTGTAGTTATAAATCGGTTTAGAAACTTCAACGGTAGTTTCTTCAAGAGGAGATGGAGAACTGTAAACAGGAATGCGCAAAGACATGCGCTTTTTAATTCCTATTTCTCCCAAAAGCGGATTGTATTCAAAAAGTTGCTCTTCAGTGATCTCATACTGTTTTAAGATTTCTTCAAAGGTCTCCCCTTTTTTTACACGATGAGACAGAAATCCCTGTGGAGTTTGACTAAAACTTAATTGAGCTCCAATAACTAGTAAAAAAAACAAAAGTCTTCTCATGCTTGTCCACTTTGTATCAAAAACTATTCCCATTCTATTGTAGCAGGAGGTTTAGAACTGATATCATAAACCACTCGGTTAATTCCCTTAACATTATTGATGATCTCATTGGAGATTTTTTGCAAAAACTCATAGGGCAAATCTACCCAATCTGCCGTCATCCCATCAGTAGATTGGACAGCACGAAGTGCGACACAATTTTCGTAGGTACGTTCATCACCCATAACACCAACACTGTTTACTGGAAGGAAGATGGCACCAGCCTGCCACACCTTGTCGTATAGATTCCATTTTTTTAAACCTTGTATAAAAAGGGCATCTACTTCTTGAAGGATACGCACTTTTTCTCTGGTAATATCCCCTAAAATACGTATTGCTAATCCAGGACCAGGAAAGGGGTGCCTGCCCAACAAGGCAGGGGCCATACCCATACTTTTTCCAACGCGTCTCACCTCATCTTTAAAAAGCATTCTGAGGGGCTCTACCAAATCTAATTTCATAAAATCAGGGAGACCACCAACATTGTGATGGGATTTGATCGTAGCAGAGGGACCTTTTACAGATATAGATTCGATCACATCTGGATAGATGGTCCCTTGTCCCAGCCATCTTGCACCTTCAATTTTATGGGATTCGGAATCGAAAACATCTATGAATATTTTTCCTATGATCTTACGTTTGGTTTCTGGATCGCTAACCCCCTCAAGGGCATCCAAAAATTGATCTGAAGCATCTACACCTTTTACATTCAGACCCATGCCAGAATACTGCTCCAGCACTTCCTCAAACTCGTTTTTTCGCAACAAGCCATTGTTGACAAAAATGCAATTCAACTGTGCCCCAATGGCTTTATGCAATAACATTGCCGCTACGGATGAATCTACTCCTCCAGAAAGTCCTAAAATGACTTTGTCCTGACCCACTTTTTCTTTAATCTCTCTAAGGGTCATCTCTACAAAAGAATCTGGCGTCCACTCTTGTTTTACACCAGCAATATCTACTAAAAAATTCTCCAAAAGCTGCTTTCCATCCGTTGTATGATACACCTCAGGATGAAACTGAATAGCATAAGTTGTTTCATTAGAAAATTTATAGGCGGCATTTGCCACATCTTCTGTACTTCCCAAACGAACTGCTTCTTTGGGGAGATTTAAAATAGTATCAGCATGACTCATCCATACCTGGCTGTTCTCACTCACCTTTTTAAAAAAAGGATCTTGAGAGTCGAAGGAAGAAAGATGGGCTCTACCGTATTCACGTGTGTTCGAAGGGCTTACTTCTCCACCAAAAAAATGAGCTAAATACTGTGCTCCATAGCACACCCCTAGCAGAGGTATCTTCCCTTTGATTTGTTTTAAATCTGGGTGAGGCGCATCCGATGCACGAACAGAAAAAGGAGAACCTGAAAGGATGACCGCTTTAAAAGTGGAAACGTCTTCTGGAGGGCTATTGTAGGGGTGGATTTCACAGTATATAAAAAGCTCTCGAACACGTCGGGCTATCAACTGAGTGTACTGTGATCCAAAATCGAGTATGAGTACCTTTTCTTGCATGAGCAAAAATACAATTTAATCCAAGGCTGAAAAACACTAGCTCGATTTTAATCCACAAAGGATGTTAATATTCAATTAGCGTAAAATCGGATCGAAGAGGCTGAACTGATTTTAGTAGTAAGGGTATCAGTTGTCCGTTGGTCTCTATATGAAAGGCAGTGAAATTTAAACTTCTTTCTTGAAGCTGATCTCCGGGGAAAAGCTCGTTGTGTAACAATTCTAAGCGTTGAATTTGATCAGATAACACACGCTTCTGTGCTTTGAGTAAACGCTTCTCTAAATGCTGGACACCTTTGGTTTGCTTCTTTTCTTGTGCAGCAACTGCTCCTTCAAAAGAAGGGTCTGTTTGAGCAACTAGGGTGTGGAGGTAGTCAAATTGTTCTTTGAGTTGATCTTTTAAAAATCCTAAATCCAAATTGACCGAACTGATTTGTCGTATTTTTTTATTTATTAAGGAGTCCCTTTTCAAAAATATATCGGAAGGAGTAAGTTTTAATTTCTCCATCTTTTTTGCCGTTTTTTGGGAATACAACAAAACCGAATTACGAACTAAGAGCATAGGAAAAGGAATTTTCAAGTGATCGAAATTCTCTTTCAATTGTAACCAATAGGCAATTTCCCCTCCACCTCCAATATAACAGAGATTGGGCAAGATCACCTCTTGATATGCAGGTCTCAAGATTACATTGGGTGAGAAACGTTCAGGATGATCTGCTACATGTTGCAACATTTCTGATTCAGTAAATCGATTTTCAGTACCTACCAGAGAATAATTTTCACTCTTTTTTTCAATACGATACCTCCCATGGGGTGTGAGATAAAATAGATTGATCTCTCTAGGATTTACTTGGGGTAAATAATTTTTATCATAGGTGTTCTGGATCGCTCCTATTTGTTCTAAGACTTTTGAGTAAGACATTTTGCCTTTCAATTCTTCTTCCAAATAAGGCTTAAAGCATTCTTTAAGCTCTTTAACATTTGGCTCTAAGATGACCAACCCTTCATCACCAAAAAGAGCATGAACCATTCGAAGAGTGGCTTCTGAAAGGTCCTTTGATTTACGATAACTTCCCTTGATCCATTCTTTGATCGTCTCTACCTCTGGTTGATTTCCCAAATGAGTTTCAAAAACATCTAAAACTGGCTGTAAGTCGTCGAGAGAAAGTGATCCTACAGCACCTTCAGTCTTTTGATTCCATTGGATTTTTTTATCCTGAAATTGAAAGGAACTAATTTCCTCAAAATCGTGATCTTCACTAGCCATCCAATAGATTGGCACAAAATTATATTTCGGGTATTGTGCTTTGAGCTGTTTACACAAGTTAATTGTGCAGGCAATTTTGATGATAAAATACAAAGGCCCAGTCATCAAACACAATTGGTGACCAGTTGTTATTGTAAAGGTATTTTCTTGTTTTAAAAGTTCAAGTTGACCTAAAGTGATTTTGGTGTGGGGGAGTATTTCATATTGTTTATTAAGAACTTCTATCAAAACGCTTCTAGTTTGTTTGCTGAAATGCTTGCTCTTGAGTGCTATTTGATCTTTGAAGTTTTCAAGGGTTGGGTAAAGACCATAAAAGGAAGCGAGCCTCTTATCTCTGTCTATATAGTCACAAATCAATTGAGAAAATCTCCCAGTAGACTGAAGAGTAAGGTGTTGGGTTTTCATGAAACAATTTGTGTAAAGATATTCGTTTTTTAGAAAAAGGAATTTATACTTGAATTAGAAAGTGTATTTTTAAAACAAAAAACAAATTCATGTTTCGCAGAACTCTTTTTATACTACTCACGTTTCTTTCTTTTAATTTTTACGGTCAAATACAATCTCCCAAAAGTTTTTTAGGCTATGAACTTGGTGAGCGTTTTAGTCGACACCACCAGGTCGTGGACTATTTCAAACACCTGGAAGAAAACTCCAACCAGATACAGCTTATTCCTTATGGGCAAACCAACGAAGGACGTCTGCTTCAATTGGCAGTAATTTCGAGTAAAGAAAATATGGAAAAACTCGAAACAATTCGAACTACACATCTTCAAAACAGCGGTAGTGTACAAGGACCTAAAAACGACGATGTTGCTGTTGTATGGTTGAGTTATAATGTACACGGAAACGAATCTTCAAGTACAGAAGCCTCTATGAAAACTGCTCACGCGCTACTGACAAAACATGCAGATTGGTTAGAAAATACAGTAGTTATAATAGATCCCTGTATCAACCCTGATGGGAGAGATCGCTATGTTAACTTCTATAAACAATCGCGCAGTATGCCCTATGATTCCAATCGCAACGCTAGGGAGCACGATGAACCATGGCATAATGGAAGAACAAACCATTATATTTTTGACTTAAATCGCGACTGGGCTTGGCTTACCCAAGTAGAATCGCAACAGCGATTGAAACAATTCAACCGTTGGCTGCCCCATATTCATGTTGATTTTCACGAACAAGGAATAAACAGTCCATATTACTTTGCTCCAGCAGCAGAACCCCTACACGAGGTAATCACTGACTTTCAGAAAGAGTTTCAAGATATTTTAGGTAAAAACCATGCGAGTTATTTTGACAAAGAGGGTTGGTTTTATTTTACTAAACAACGTTTTGACATCTTATATCCCAGTTATGGCGATAGCTATCCCATGTATCTAGGTGCCATAGGTATGACCTATGAACAAGCAGGTGGTGGTGTCGCTGGACTAGGTATTGACAATGATGAAAATATTGAATTAACTCTAAAAGACCGAATAGAACATCACTTTACCACAGGCATTTCCACTGTTGAAATGGGAGTAAAACACAAAACAAGACTCAACAAAAACTATCAGGACTATTACAGCAATTCCAATATGAAATACAAAAACTTTGTGTTGGAAGGTGATGAAGATCAGCTGAATGCCCTGGCACAGTTTTTTGATCAACATCAAATCCAAACGAAACGATTAGCAAAAAACTCAAACATTAAAGGGTTTGACTATCAACTTCAAAAAAATACTAGTACTTCCTTTTCAAAAAATGCACTGGTAGTCCCAACCGATCAAGTGAAAGGAAAGATGGCTCAAATTCTCTTAGAGCCCAACACCAAACTCAATGACTCAGTGACTTATGACATCACCGCTTGGTCACTTGCTTACGCTTATGGTCTTAAAACTAATGCGACAAAAGAAAACGTGGAAACTACCTTCCCGGAAAATAGAGAAGTAACAGATCTGCAGATCTCGGAATCATCATACGGCTATGCTTTGCCGTACAACAGCTTTGAAGACAGTAAATTTTTAGCAGCACTATTAAAAGCCGGTATAGGTGTTCGCATCAATACCGTACCCATTACCAATAGCGGAAAAAAATGGAATGAGGGTTCTTTATTTGTATTAAAAGGTGACAATTTGAAACTAGAGAATTACACTGCACAACTTTCAACGCTGGCAAAAGAACATCAAAAACAATTGCACCCTATCCAAACTGGCTATTCACAACAAGGACCTGACCTTGGTGCGTCTGAATTGCAATTGATTAGTGCTCCTAGAGTTGCTGTCTTACAAAGTGAACGCACCTCACCTTATCGATATGGAGAGGTTTGGCATTTTTTTGAACAGCAACTGAATTATCCCATTTCTCAAGTCAAAGAAAACCGCCTAGAACGTCTTCTCCCAAATCTTGATGTACTAATCATTCCAGGAGGATATTATAGCAAATGGTCCAATACTGCAACAGAGAAAAAATTGATGGAATGGATCCGTAAGGGAGGGAAACTCATAGCACTTTCACAGGCTCTAAATCTATTTGCTGATACAGAAGAATTTCAACTTAAAAAGAAAAAAGCACCAGAACAGGACACCACAGATGTTCCTTACGCTGAATTGGAACGCCATGCCATAAGTGAAATCACAACAGGAAGTATTTTTGAGGCAGATCTGGACAAAACACATCCTTTGAGTTTTGGCATCGAACGCTACTATACTTTAAAACTAGATGCTGATGCTTATGATCTTTTAGAAAACGAAGGCAACGCACTTATTCTCAATTCTGAGGTTAAACCTATTGCTGGTTTTATAGGACAACAGGTGAAAGAACTACAGAAAAAATCACTCCTCTTCGGTGAAGAATCCCTGGGAAGAGGTAGTGTCGTTTATCTCGTTGACAACGTTCTTTTCAGAGGGTTCTGGTACAGTGGCAAACAGCTGTTTTCTAATGCAGTTTTCTTTTAGAAAAATACAGATCTAAACAGGAACACCTATTAGATCGTAATCGGTTGCTTCTGTAATTTTAATTGTTGCAAAGTCCCCTTGCTTTAGGTAGTACTTTGTAGCATCAATCAGAACTTCATTATCTACATCAGGAGAGTCCATATAGGTGCGTCCTATGAAATGAACACCTTCCTTACGGTCTATTAAACAACGGAAGGTTTTGCCTACACATCCCTGATTATGCTCCCAAGAGATTTGAGACTGGAGTTCCATTATTATGTTGGAACGCTCCTGCTTGAGTTCTTCAGGCACATCGTCTTCTAACTGGTGTGCGTGGGTGTTTTCTTCGTGACTGTAGGTAAAGCATCCTAATCGTTCAAAACGCATCTCCTTTACCCATTTTTTAAGTAGTTCAAAATCTTCCTCAGTCTCACCAGGATAGCCCACAATCAAGGATGTTCTCAAGATGATACCAGGAACTTCTGCTCTAAATTTTTGAAGAAGATTTGTGGTTTTTTCTTGGGTTGTCCCTCGGCGCATGGATTTTAAAATGGGGTCAGAGATATGCTGCAAGGGAATATCTAGGTAGTTGCACACCTTTGGTTCTTCACGCATTACTTGAAGAACATCTTCGGGAAAACCTGTGGGAAAGGCGTAATGTAAACGAATCCATTCAATTCCATCAACTCCTGCTAGAGCGCGAAGCAAGTCGGCCAATCTTCTTTTTTTATAGAGATCTAATCCGAAATAGGTCAAGTCTTGAGCTATCAGCATGAGTTCTTTTACTCCGTCTTTTGCTAACTGCTGGGCTTGCTTGACTAAATCTTCTATGGGGGTGGAGCGGTGTTTTCCTCGCATTAGTGGTATAGCACAAAACGAACACGGACGGTCGCACCCTTCAGCAATTTTTAAATAAGCAAAATGCTTGGGTGTTGTCAACAAACGCTCTCCGACTAGTTCGTGTTTATAGTCAGCACCCAAAACCTTTAAAAGTTGTGGTAAATCTGAGGTCCCAAAATAAGCATCAACTTGGGGGATTTCTTTTTCTAAATCAGGTTTATATCGTTCACTCAAACAACCTGTGACATAAACCTCATCTACTTTTCCTGCCTCTTTGTGTTTTATTTGCTCTAAAATGGTGTTAACGGATTCTTCTTTAGCATTATCAATAAATCCACAGGTGTTGATAACAACAATATTCCCTTCTTTTTCGTGCACCACCTTTTTATCGTTGGCTTTGAGTTGTCCCATAAGTACCTCAGAATCATAGATGTTTTTGGAACAGCCTAGAGTGATAACGTTAATGGTGTTAGTTTTGGTAGATTTTGTTCGCATAGCCTTACTGAAAGTTTGCTGGAATTTTTCTAGCAGGAACCAAACGTTCAAAAGCAGCACCTAATTCTAGTAGTAGCTGTTCGTGTCTAGAGGGTGCTATGAAGGTTAGATTCTGTGGTTGACCGTTTGTCTTGTAGCCCATAGGAACTCCAAGGGCTGGGTAATGTGCTGCAGCTGCAAAGCTAGCCGTGTTGTTATCAATAGAGAGTATTGCATCTAAATGTTGCTCCTCAAGAGATCTAAAATAATTTTTTGCCAGACTCATCAGTTCTTCTTTATCCGATTCAAAATCTTTTTGCGAGCGTGTTTCTTTTGCTATGCGCATGAAAATTTCTTGGCCATATGGAGCGTGTAATAAACTGTCTTTTAGGTTAAAGGCTATGACATCTTGAACAGAATCAAACTTCAAGTCTTTCGCTCCGTAATTTTTGATGTATTTTGGTAAATCAGCACGCATATCAATGTCCAGCAGCCTTCTAAAATTGTTCAAAGTACTCTCTGGAGGGGTTATTGAAATGATTTCTGCTCCTGCGTTTTTCATTTGATTTAAAACCAAATGCATTAAACTGTCTTTTTCAAAGGTATGAAGTACTCCCAGACGTTTTCCTTTCAAGCTTACAGTATCCAAACCTTTGTATACAATGGGTTTACTTAAATAGCTATAGGAATCTGCTGTATCTTTTCCGATAAGGGCACTCATTACAATTGCATTATCCAGAACATTTTTAGTCATGGGTCCTGCAGTATCTAAGGTGCTTGAAATAGGAACCACTCCTCCTCTACTTACGGCTCCAATAGTAGGTTTTAACCCCACTACACTGTTTTTACCAGAGGGGGACAAAATAGAACCCGAAGTTTCAGAACCAATAGCAACAGCAGCGTAATTTGCAGCTACAGCAACGCCACTACCCGAGCTGGATCCTCCCGTTTCAAATCGTTTTCTACCGTAGGGATTTAAAGTTTGTCCACCCATGGCACTGTAACCCAGTGGACAGCCTGAACAAAAATAATACGCCCATTCACTCAGATTGACTTTTCCTAGGATCAAACCTCCTTTTTCGCGGAGTTGTTTTACTAAAAAAGCGTCTTCTTGGGGATAATTAAATTGAAAAGCAGCGGCACCCGCTGTCGTTGCCATGGGAACAGCATTGATGTTGTCTTTTAATAGAATTGGAATACCGTATAAAGGGTGCTGAAGTGCCTTCTCTCTGTTTTTGTCACGTTCACGAGCCTGAGAGAGAACTTCAGGGTTTAAAGAGATAAGGGCATTTAAATAGGTGTTTTTATCCGTTTCATATCGATAGATACGATACAAATAAAACAAGCACAGCTGCTCATAAGTCAAGTCACCTTGTTCAACATACTTCTGAATGTTTACTATGTTTTGCTCTAAAACAAAAGGCTTTAAACGCTCGTAGTCCTTTTTTGTAAAGCCTCTTAATTCCTTTTCAAAAGGAATAAAAAGAGTGTTTCGATCCGAGTGTTTCGATTGAATCCGTTTGTAACGCATTCTTTGTAAAGAATGATTCTGGTTTGCTGCCAACTCTTCTGTTTCGTCATATGCAACCCAACGATTTAAAGGGGCGTACTCTTTTTTGCACGAAATAGCACTTAATACTAAAAGAAGAATAAAAAATGATTTTTCCATAGTGTTACTCAAGCTTTTCTTTGAGGAAACGAATTGCTTCTGAAGCCACTTCATCATATACCGCTGTACTTAAAGACGAAGTGATGACATGATCACCTGCTTCTGGAAAGGCCCTTTTTTCTTTAAGCGCCTTAGGTGTCCCCAATTGATCAAACATATTCAACATAGCAGGCACAGAAACTACCTTGTCTTGTAAACTATCATTCTTGTAATAATATCCCAAGAAAACAGGCACATTGATTTTACTAAAAGTAGCCTTCCTCATTTTGACATCTAAAAACTTTTGCATGTGAGTCAAACTCTCTAATCGTGTTTTCCAAGTCCAAAAACGCTTTTTTTCCTCACTGGCTTTGTCCATTATGTGATAATTTCCTCCCTTTGCTAGACGGGCAATTTGGAGTCCCCAGGGTTTAGACAATAGTTTTGAAAGAGGATCAAAGACAGCGATATTTGGACCAAAGAGACAAATTGCAGCAATACTCGGATCGGTTCCCAAACTCAAAGAAAGTGCCCCTCCATGGGAAGTACCCAAAACAATAACCTTATCTCCCAATTGTTTTGCAACTGCTAGTGCTTCTTTTCCAGACTCCCAGTAACCATCATTATTAAATTGCAACATAGGTTCTTTTTCCTCCAATCCGTGTCCATAAAGCCGAGGCACATATAGATTTGCTCCTAATGCTTTAGCGATAGTACGGTGAACAGGGTCCCCCTCTTTACCTGAGGCTGTAAACCCATGTAAATAAAGAACACTGTATGCTGTTTTTTGAGGAAGAGAGTCGTTAAAAAAACTGATTTCAGACGCATTTCCAGGACGTACATTACCCATAGCCTTCTCTTTTTCATCGACCCATTCTTGAAGTGCAGCAAGGTCAGAAGGAACTTCGACAATCTGATCGCTAAACAAAGGAGTTTCCACTCGAGGACCCAACAAATATATTGCTCCAAGCAACAATAAAAAAACAGCAAAGCCTTTGATTATTTTCATGCTGATTAACTGAATAAAGTTTGGATGAATTGTTCCGCCTCGAAATTTTGAAGGTCCTCTATACCCTCTCCTACACCAATGTACTTTACTGGAATTTGAAACTGATCTGAGATTCCCAATAAAACACCTCCTTTTGCAGTTCCGTCTAGTTTTGTGATCGCAAGACTAGTAACTTCTGTAGCAGCAGTAAATTGTTTGGCCTGTTCAAAGGCGTTTTGACCCGTGGAACCATCAAGAACTAAAAGCACTTCATGGGGTGCATCTGAAATCACTTTTGACATAACACGTTTCACTTTAGCCAACTCGTTCATTAAGTTAATTTTATTGTGTAATCTCCCTGCAGTATCGATTAAAACAACGTCAACCCCTTTGGCTGTTGCCGCTTGTAGAGTATCAAAAGCAACAGAGGCTGGATCACTTCCCATTTCTTGTCTGATTAAAGGAACTTCAACACGGTCTGCCCAAATTTGAAGCTGATCAATTGCTCCTGCTCTAAAGGTATCTGCCGCACCCAACATTACTTCTTTACCTTGGGACTTCAGAAGATGTGCCAATTTTCCTACCGTTGTCGTTTTTCCCACCCCATTTACACCTACTACCATGATTACATGAGGAAGGGAGCCTGTATCAGGTTCTGTTTGAGCACTTGGTCTTACCAATAATGTAGAAATTTCTTCCCGCATCATCTTGATCAAATCATCCATTCCCAAATACTTTTCTTTTGCTGTTCTGGCTTCGAGAGCCTCAATGATCTTTATTGTGGTCGACACCCCCACATCTGACTGTATAAGAATGTCCTCCAATTCATCCAATACCTCCTCGTCGATCTTTGTTTTCCCAGCGACTGCTGTTCCAAGACGAGACAAAAAAGATTTTTTGGTTTTAGCCAGACCGGTCTCTAACTTTTGCTGATCTTGCTTTGAAAAAAAGGCCTTTAATTTTCCCATAAGTGTAAAAATAAAAAAAGCTACTCAGGTGAGTAGCTTTAAAAGGTAAATTAGAGTAAAATTATTGTTTACTCAACCATTCAGAAGCCATGTCAGGAGGAATAATTGTTTCTACAAAACTATAGGAATCTTTACCCTGCTTCTTAACCATTTTAATGGCTTTCGTTAATCTTTTTGAACCGGTTTGTAATGTTGCTACGGATTTCTTTGCCATGACTTACTTGATTTCTTTGTGAACCGTCATTTTTTTCAAAATGGGGTTAAATTTTTTAATTTCTAAACGCTCAGGCGTATTTTTCTTGTTTTTAGTAGTGATGTATCGAGATGTTCCAGGACGTCCTGACTCTTTGTGCTCGGTACATTCTAAGATAACTTGAACTCTATTTCCTTTCTTTGCCATGGTGATTACCCTTTATAGTGTCCTTTTTCTCTGGCTTCTTTCAAAACTGCAGAAATGCCTTTTTTATTAATCGTTTTTAAAACCGCTGTTGAAATGTTAAGTGTAATCCACTTGTCTTCCTCAGGGATAAAAAAACGCTTTTTGATGATGTTGGCATCAAAGCGACGTTTTGTTCTGTTCAATGCGTGGGAAACGTTGTTCCCAAACATGACGCGCTTTCCGCTTATTTCACAAACTTTGGACATGATGGTCTTGTTTTAATGTGGGTGCAAATTTAATATTTTTATTATAGTTACAAAAATTCTTATGTCTTATATTTAAAATAATTGAAATTGGACTGGAGCTACATGAAGTATAGTGTAAATTACGCAGGAAGATTATTTTTTGGAAGCGATTTATTAACGTTTAAAATTAACCTGAAACAGCACCGTAGCCTACTATTCCCAAAAAAGCTTTTTTTAAGAGTGTGTCATGATGAACGCTGAATAAGGAAAGTTAAAAAGTTATTGATTAGCTATCGTTGAGATTTCTTTATAAACCATCTCAAGTGCTTTATTGACTGCCTTTCCTACCACCCGTTCGCGGTGTTTGCCAAAGAGGAATTTTTCACTCAAAACCCGATCTTTTGTAGCTACAGCAATCCAGACCGTTCCGACCTCTGCATCAGAATCCCCTTTTGATGGACCAGCGTTTCCTGTGGTCGCTAAGCCAACAGTAGCTTGAAACTTTTCACGCACCTGTTGTGCCATAGCTTCTGCTACAGATTGACTGACAACAGAGTCCTTTTCAATCAATTCTTTAGAGACTCCAAGCAGCGTTTCTTTCGACTGGGTGTGGTAGGGAACTATACTCCCTCTAAAATAACCAGAAGCACCTGGAACTTTTGTCAACAGAGATGCTATTTGACCTCCTGTACAACTCTCAGCTGTGGCCAAGGTCATCTTTTTAGCTAGAAACTGAGCTTGAATTTTTTCTTCTAGAGAGGTGTGATCTTCATAACCGACAAAAATATCCTTTATGAGGGGAATTAGTTTATCAAACTCATAATCGATTAGCTGCTCAAGTTGTTTTTCATCAGCTCCTTTACCAGAAATACGCAAGCGTACTTTTCCCAAGTTGGGTAGGTAAGCAAGTTTAAGACTTTTTGGCAAACCCTCTTCCCAATGTTCAATTCTTTGAGCAAGTGCACTTGCACCCAAACCGTAAGTAATGACTGTTTGAGGGAGAAGAAAAGGGCTGGCAAAATGG
>VMCW01000181.1 GCA_008081175.1 Flavobacteriaceae bacterium | reverse complement strand
CGGGAAATCAAAAGTTTTTTAAGAGCGAAAATTTGTGTCAATTCGGAACGGTAAATGTGTTACTTTTTAAACCATTTGACACTATTAAAGCTTTTATAGAAAGGCTTGGAGCAATTGCACTTTCCTTACAAAAAACCTATTTGGATAATAATAAATTTTTTGAAGCCGCTGTATGTGAACGAATCAATCAAATTTTAGAATCTCTTCTCAAGCGTCACATTATTGCGCCCTTTATAAGTAGTTTAACCGAGTTAAAGACGGTTTTCGAATTCTTATTACAAAATGAAAGTTTTGATTTTACAGGTAATCCCTTGGAGGGTGTTCAAATCATGGGGGTGTTAGAAACACGGCTATTAGATTTTGATAATGTTATTATTACCAGTGTTAATGAGGGAGTATTGCCCAATGGGAAAACACCATTTTCTTGGATTCCATTTGATGTGAGAAAGAAATTTGGTTTGAATACCTTTATTGAGCAAGATCATATTTACGCCTATCATTTTTTTAGACTGCTGCAAAGAGCCAAAAGGGTCTCTTTGATATATAACGCTTCTGCACAAGGACTGTTTTCTGGAGAGCGAAGTCGCTTTTTACTCCAGTTAGAATACTTTAAACAAAAACAGCATACACTAGACTTCAAAAGATTAGAACTTCCTGTTCCTAAGCTTGAGGAAAAAGGCAAGCAAATCCCTAAAACAGAAGAGGTTCTAAACTGCATCGAACGGGTAGGGCAAGAAGGTTTTTCACCTTCCTCTCTTAGTCTTTACATCAGAAATCCTTTGGCTTTTTATGAAGAACGTATTTTGAAGATAAAACAACCTTCGGCTTTGGACGATCAATTAAGCTCAAGAGAAAAAGGGACTATTATGCATGAAGTATTAGAAAAGCTATACCTCCCATATTGCTCAAAAACCTTGGATGTGGATGCTGTTGATAAGATGCTTGAGCTCCTTCCCAAAACACTAGAGCAGTGTTTCAATTCGACACCCGCAAAGGGGCTTTCAAAAACAGGAAAAAATGCATTGCTCTACCAAATCATGGAAGCAGTAATACAACATTTTTTGAAACAGGAAAAAAAACAATTAGAAGAGGGAAATTCAATTCAGATTATTGCCTTAGAACATCAGTTTAAAAAGACTGTAGAAATAGCCGAATTGAACAAAAAAATACATTTCAAAGGGACAGTAGACCGCATTGATCGGTACAACGGAACATTGCGATTTGTAGACTATAAAACAGGAAAAGTAACCCCAACAGATTGCGCCTTTTCAGATTGGGAAGAATTGATTATTGATCCCAAGAAAAGCCCTCTTTTTCAAGTAATGATGTATGTATATCTATTACGAGAAGAATTCAATAACGAACCCATTACAGGAGGAGTAATTCCCTTGAAGAATTTTGACACAAATTTTCTAGCCGTTTCACTTAAAGAACATCTCAGGAAAAAAAATAGCTTGATTCTAGAAGAGGTGAGTGTGAGACAATTTGAACTTGTGCTGTTTAAATTACTGGGAGAGCTTTACGACCCTGCCATTCCTCTAGAAGAGAGGCCCGTCTAAAGGCATAAAAGCTTAATTTACTAGGGTATTGTTTCAATTTTTTTATTTTTACAATAGGTGTAAGCCTACTGACTATAATATTGCATGGCAAAAAAGGAAGACTTTGATAAAATAGACACCAATAAAGATGGTGTCATTTCCAGAGAGGAATTTGAAAATGCAGATCAATCGGCTGGGGTAGAAAAAGAAAAGCTGAATTGGTTTTTGCGATTGATTACACTTGGGGACCGTTTTGATATTGGAGATTTTTGGGACAGATTAAAAAAATCAATTGTAGAATTCATTATTCTAGTATTTGGTGTGACAGTATCTTTTGGTATTGAGCAACAAGGGGGTGAATCGGATAACCGTGAGGATGGTATTGAAAATTTGACCAATTTGAGAGAAGAAATTGAAAAGATGATTGTTTATACTGACAGTTATATCGAACAAATCGACTGGGTTACTGACATGTATCAAAGGCAATACGACCGGTGGGAAGAGGATAATGACAGTATATTCATTGACGCTCAAGATGATGAAGCTGAACCTAATGGAAAATATTATTTTTCTCCCATGAGTCTTTATGTGCAAAGAGACCCCTTTGATCCTCCACGTGTCAATTTTGATGCGATTAAACTCGATGGAACATTTCGCTTACTGCCAAAGGAAGTTGGTCTTAAAATCACGAATATTTACGACGGAACAGATTTAAAGTACCTGATAGAAAACACAGGAAAAAATGAAGAGCGCTATGTGAATCAGTTTATTGATCAAGTGGCCAATAAGTGGGTTTATGACCTCCCTTGGGTCGATTTAGACTACAATGAATTTTGGATTGAAAACAGAAAGTACATTCAAAAGGATAAATTTATAAAATACAACCTTTACAAGCGTTTAGATCTGTGGCAGTGGAGTGTAAAAGACCAATTACAGCAATACAAAAGTACATTAGAAGAAGGGACAAAAATGCTGGATTCTGTTTTGGCTGTTCGCGAAAGTGAATTTGAATTTATATGGTGGGTTCTTAACCCTAAAGACTAGCTCTTGCAATTAAGTCAGCAACCAATTTACCGGAAATCAGAGCAGGGGGGACCCCAGGACCAGGTACAGTAAGCTGTCCTGTAAAATAGAGATTCTTCACTTTTTTGCTTATTAATTTCGGCCTTAAAAAAGCAGTTTGCAAAAGAGTATTTGCAAGGCCATAAGCATTGCCTTTATATGAGTTATAGTCTTTAATAAAGTCTTTTACACAAAAAGATTCACAAAAAAGCATTTCTTTTTTTACACTCTGCTGGGTTAATTTTTCTAAGCGGTTTAGAACGATATTTAGGTATTTCTCTCTTAATTCAGGCGTGTCTTCAATCCCAGGTGCAATGGGTATCAAAATAAAGCATGCTTCTTTTCCTTCGGGAGCCATTGTAGGATCTGATAATGAAGGAAAATTTGCGTAAAATAAGGGGTTGTTTGGCCAGTTGGGGGCATCGTAGATTACCCGAGCATGTTCATCAAAGTCAACATCAAAAAACAGGGTGTGATGCGCTACATTTTTTATTTTTTTGTTTAAACCGATATAGAATAGTAAGGAAGATGGGGCAAATACCTTTTTGTCCCAATACTTTTCAGAGTAGGCACGATATTTTTCATCAAGTAAGGTTTCTGAATGATGGTAATCTGCACCTGTAAGGACGATGTCTGCATCGATTTTTTCTCCATTTATTTGAATACCGATTGCTTTTCCAGACGTATCTACAAGAATTTTCTCAACATTGGAATTGGTATGGAAATGAACCCCAAGTGATTCTGCAAGGGATACCATAGCTTTTACAATGCTGTACATTCCTTTTTCGGGGTGCCAGGTTCCCAAACCAAAATCAGCAAAATTCATAAAATTATAAAAGGACGGGGTGTTGGAGGGTTTGGCTCCAAGAAAAAGAACCGGAAATTGAAGGATTTGACGAAGTCGGGGACTTT
Organism: Flavobacteriaceae bacterium; assembly: GCA_008081175.1. Taxonomy (GTDB): domain Bacteria; phylum Bacteroidota; class Bacteroidia; order Flavobacteriales; family Flavobacteriaceae; genus MS024-2A. Next base: position 15,442 of record VMCW01000181.1, on the reverse strand, counting down.
TAAATTCTTTATAAACATCTTTTTTGATGTTGCTAATAAAGTAGTTTATCTTTTTTATTGTCGTGGGAGTTACTAGCTCAAGAGGTGAAATGCCAGGCCTGTATACGAGGTCTTTTATAGCGATTTCGTAATTTTCTTTTGCGCGGTCTATAAAGCGTTTGAGTTTTGTGCTACTTCCCTTTTCTTCTTGTTCAAACACCTGATATATTTTTTCTAAAGAGTCTCCGATTGCAATGCTATCATTTTCTCCAAATACGACTCGATACCCAGGATCGAGTCGTTCCAGACGATAAAAGTCTTCAGTTGTTTTTCCGAAATCGTTATAAAAGGATTCAAAAACATCTGGCATCCAATACCAGGAAGGACCCATATCAAAGGTAAATCCTTCTTTTTTAAGCTGTCGTGCCCTGCCACCTAGCGTTTTGTTTTTTTCAAAGACATGGACGTCAAAATTTTTCTGAGCAAGGTAAGAGGCAGCTGACAGTGAAGAAAAGCCAGAGCCTATGAGTACAACTTTTTGTTTCATAGCACAACAAAGATATTACAAAACAAAGGTTAATCCTTAAAATTATAGGGAAAGCATGGTTTTAATCTGTCTTTGCAGCCCAGTTTACTCCTCTGGTTATGAGACTCCAAACTTCTGGAATATCATAATTTTCTTTTGAATGTCCAATGGAAGTGTAAAACACCTTACCGTTTCCATAACGTTTCTTCCAAACAACAGGAATAATTGCACCTTCAATCCAAGAGTCGTGTGCTCCAGAAAAACGAGTGGTGGCTAAAACATCAATGGCAGGATCGACATGCATATAATATTGTTCGGAATGTAAACTGAAATCACTGAGGTCATTTACGATGGGATCTCCGTTGCCCTCAAAATGAACCGTATAAGTTACACGTCCGCCTGGGTGTTTTACAAATTGACCTCCCACCATATACTGGTATTCCGTATTGTTTCTGAACGAGTCTCCCAGACCACCGTGACATCCAGCCAAACCTACACCGCTAGTAATTGCCTGCAACAAACCTTTGGATTGTTCCGGAGTCATTTCACTCATAGTTATGTGTTGTACAATCAAATTCTGTTCCCGCAATAACTCTGAATTGGAATAAATAGAAGTGCTGTCTGCTACTGTAACTATTGCTTTTTGACTTCTGAGCCAATTTGCAATCTTTTCTCCAAAGTATTTGGGTTGATGACCTTCCCAGCCTCCATAAACAACAAGTATTTTTTTGTCCTTTAAATCAAATTGTGTTTCCTGAGAATAGGAGTGAAATACAATAAAGAAAAGGACGAGTAGCAGAGGGGGTATTTTCATCTTTGGGTGAATTTTTATTTTTTATTTTTTCTAAAATTATGAATTTCTTCCACAAAAGAAGCACTTATTATTCCCGTAGGTACTGCTACAATTCCAATACCAATCAAAGAAATAACCCCGGCAAAGACTTTACCCCATACTGTAATAGGAACAACATCTCCATAACCCACTGTGGCTAAAGATACAGTGGCCCACCATAAAGAGGCCGTAATACTAGAAAACACCTCTGGCTGGGCTTCATTTTCCAAAAAATATATGGCAGAAGCAGAAAAAAGGATACAAAGTAAAGAGAGATATAAAGTAAACTTAAGCTCGTTTTTAACAGCTGAAATGGCTTTTATAAAAAGTTTTAAAGATTTACTTTCTCTCCCCAATTTAAAAATTCTCGAAAGACGGAACAGCCTTAAAATTCGGAAGAAACGACCGTCGATTAAAACAAATTGCTTGATGTAAAATGGAAGTATGGAAAGCAAATCAATAATACCAAAAAAACTAAAGACATAAGCTACAACTCCTTTCCACTTATTCTCCTTAAAACTAAGATATACTCTAAAACAATATTCAAAGGAAAAAATCAATATAGATATCAATTCAAAATAATAGAAGAAAACGCTAAAGCGGATCTTTATAGAGTGATGCGATTCTAAAATCATGGCCAGTATATTGGCTATAATTAGTAGATAAATAAAGGCGTCGAAACGTTTGAAATTATTCATGAAAATGGAATTTTCTTGGGTAAGTTCTTTAAATCTAAATTAAATGAAATTAATAAATAAAAAACAGTAGTTATGTAAATTACTGAATCACAACGCTATAACAGTATTCGTTAAACATTCGTTTCATAAAAAATAAAAATAATTAAACAAAAATTAGTTTGTATAAGAAAAAGTGTTTATCTTTAAACAAGTTTAAATTCAATTTGGTTTCAAAACGTCTCTGGTGATTACTTCCATTAGTCAAATTCTAAAATCCTAAACAGAGACGTTTTTCTTTTTTCCTCTACAAAAATCGGCTACCTTAGACACTAGTTATAATTGTATTTTGTTTAATGTCTACAGTCACCTCACTCACACTATTTACCTTTAAAAAAAATAAGTTTTGGGCTTTCCAGCAAATGGGAACTGCTCCAAAAAAAATGAAACAGGTCAGAGGGCTTCAATTTTTTAAGTTTTTAGGTACAGGTGGAGGTCAGGGTTTTAGCTTACGTCCTGATTTTTCAACCTATGCTTTTTTGGGTGTGTGGAACAATTTGATGGACTACAATCAGTGTGTTGAAAACCATCCTGTTTTTAAAAATTACAGAAAAATGGCTGCAACAGAAAGAGAATTATTATTACAGCCTCTAAAAAGTCATGGATTGTGGAGCGGTGTCAATCCTTTTAAAAACAAGGTCATCGTTCAACCCGAAGAAGCCAATTACCCAGCAGTAGTCATTACTCGAGCTACCTTGAGGTGGAATCGGTTAATTTCTTTTTGGAGGTCAGTACCTACTGCCAGTAAAGCAATTGAACAGGCAGCGGGAGTGCGTTTCTATAAAGGCATAGGTGAATGGCCTTTCGTTCAACAAGCCACAATCAGTATTTGGGAAAATTTTGATGCTGTCAACGACTTTGCCTACAATACAAAAGCACATGCAGAGATCGTTAAAACTACACGCTCAAAAAGATGGTATAAGGAAGATCTTTTCTCAAGATTTTATCTGATTTCCGATCAATCTAAAATTTTTTAAATGAATAAGGCCATTGTTATAGGAGCAGGAGTTGCCGGTTTAGCAGTTAGTATCCGTTTGGCAGTAAAGGGGTATCGAGTAGAGGTTTTTGAAAAAAACACCTATCCAGGTGGAAAGCTATCTGCTTTTACTCTTGAAGGATATCGATTTGATGCGGGCCCTTCCTTATTCACTATGCCTCATTTTATTTCGGAACTTTTTGAACTAGCTGGCGAACGTGTTGAGGATCATTTCCAGTTTTCAAAAAAAGAAATTGCCTGTAACTACTTTTGGGAGGACGGAACGACTTTTAAAGCGTATTCCGATCGGAGTCGGTTTTTAGATGAAGTGGAACATCAATTTAAAGAACCAGCAGAAAACGTAGCTAAGTATTTGGATAGAGCGAAGCAAAAATACGAGTTGACGGCAGGTTTATTTTTAGAACAATCCCTTCATAAAATGAAAACTTTTTTGTCTTGGGACACTTTAAAAGCCCTGTTTCAGCTCAATACGTTCCAGTTGCAAAAAACCTTACATCAAGTCAATATAGACACTTTTAGATCACCTTATTTAGTTCAACTATTTGATCGGTATGCTACTTATAACGGATCGGACCCTTATCAAACCTCTGGTATGATGACACTCATTCAGCACTTGGAAAGTGCTTATGGGACTTTTATTCCAAAAAAAGGAATGGTATCTATCACAGAAGAATTGTATGCTTTAGCAAAAAGACTAGGAGTTACCTTTACTTTTGATGCTGCAGTGGAGGAAATTGTAACGGATCGAAAAGGAGTCTCTGGTGTTCGTGTAAATGGTGCTACCCAAAACGCTAGTCTTGTTGTTTCAAACATGGATGTTTTTCTCACCTACAAGCAGCTTCTCCCCAAAGCACTACCTCCTTTAAAAAGATTAAAACAAGAGCGTTCTAGTTCTGCAGTTATTTTTTATTGGGGGATTTCTAAAACTTTTAAGGAATTAGACTTGCACAACATCTTTTTTTCAAAAGACTACAGTAGGGAGTTTAAAGCCATTTTTCAAGAACATGAGGTTTGTGATGAACCAACCATTTACGTCAATATTACTTCGAAAGATGTACCTAATGATGCTCCCAAGGGTTGCGAAAACTGGTTTGTCATGATCAATACACCCGCACATCACGGACAGAATTGGGATCAAATTGTTTCCCAATTACGAGGAGTAGTTGTCAATAAATTATCACACCAATTGGGAGTAGATTTAGAAAGTTTAATTGAATGTGAAGAAGTTTTAACACCTCCTCTGATTGAGTCCAAAACCCAATCCTATATGGGTGCATTGTATGGAGCATCTAGCAATGATGTTTTTGCTGCTTTTTTACGACATCCTAATTTTTCAAGCCAAATCAAAAACCTCTATTTTTGTGGTGGTAGCGTGCATCCTGGAGGAGGTATTCCATTGTGTTTGCTCTCTGCTAAAATCGTGTCAGACCTTATCCCAAAGCTGTGAAGATGAACTCTAAACTCTTTTTTTCAAAACAACAGTTTTCCATTGCATTGATTTGGCTTTTTCATGTGTCTGGTTTAGTGGGGATTATTTACAGTGATGCCTCCTGGTTTATTAAAGCAACACCTGTTAACCTTCTCTTGAGTTTTGTTCTTTTGATGATCAACACAACATGGAGTAGAAAGACATTAGTACTTGTTTTACTCTGTTTTATCACAGGAATGTTTGCAGAAATTATAGGGGTTCACTACGGCTTTCTATTTGGAGCCTACAGTTACGGTGATGCTCTTGGAATCAAATTTCTTGATGTGCCTCTCCTAATTGGTGTCAACTGGTGTATTTTGGTTTTTATCACTGGATTTATTGCTTCGTTTTTTGTTACTGGGTTATGGTCTCGTACATTATTAGGTGTTTTTTTAATGCTCTTTTTAGATCTAGTGATAGAGCCTGTAGCACCTGTTTTGGATTTTTGGACTTTTGAATCGGGGATAGCCTCCTTCCATAATTATTTTGGATGGGCGGTGGTTGCCCTTCCCTTGCAGTTTGTTTTTCATAAATATACTCCCAAAATGGATGGCCCATTTCCCTTTCATTTATTTATTCTTCAGTTTCTATTTTTCACCATACTTTTGTTAAAAATCAATTCCTTGGGAATATAACCCAAAACCTATGTCCTATAGTAGTCGTTTTTTAGTGTTTTGCTTTTTGAGTTTTATCTCTTGCAATACGAATTCATCAACAGTTGGAACAACATCAACTACGCTACAAATTCAAGAAGAAAAGGGAAAAAAGATGACTGCAGATCTACCATTAGTTGCCTATCCAGAATCTTTACTGAAGGACTACGGCCTTGATGAATGGGAAGAGTTTAGAAACCTTTATGAAACAATGGAGCGATTAAAATCTCTTGATTTGAGGGATGTAGAGGTCAATATCCTAGGGCTGTCGTCTCGCTTGAAAGATTTAATTTCAAAGCCCTTACCTGGAGCGTTTGAAACACCTCAAATCAGAAGTCGTTTAAAAGTAGTACAAATGCAAACTCAAAAATCACGTTATTTTACACGTCATTATAAAGAAGATTCCTTAGCACCCTCTTTGGAGGCACTTTATGCTCACTACAACGCCCTACTAAACCGAATGGCTGTTTTGAAAGAAGAAGCGAATACGGTAGAAAGTGAGACAGCCCAAAATTAGTATTTAGAGTCCAAGATCTTTTTTTTGCTGTAGTCCTCCGCAAATATTTCTGTCTGTTCTAGAGCGACTTCTAAACTGGAGATGTGATGCATAAATTTTTCATTTTCATAACCCTCCTCGTATAAGGAGTGATAAATTTTTAAAAGAATGCGATCTGCTTCTAAACACTTCTCTACAGCTGTGGATTTTAAGGTTTCAATAGAAGATATTAACAATTGATCAAACTTAAATTGACTGATGACGAGATCATCATATTGCATACCAAGTTGTTGGAGCTCGGCTAAAATTTCCTGAAAAAACCGATTTCTATAGACTGCTTGTTGATTAAAAAAGCGCTTGTCTTGAGAAACGTTTGCATGATCTGCCGCTTTTAAATACCCTAGTTTTGTGTTTTTTAGGTGTATCAACAGTTTCTCCATTAGAGCGATATGACGATTGCGTTTGCTCATACTAATTTTAGTATTTAAAAGTTACCTAAAAAGTAAACGCAATGACTATATGCAACATGATTATATCAACAAGTTATCTACACTGTAGGAGAATGAGGTGTATTGTGTAATTTTTGTTCCCTCGATGATACGGTTTATCGTCTCTTCTTGAGCAAATTCTGGAACAGCTAGACCACGTATTTGGGCTTGAAAGCTATAGTAGGTTGCTCTTTCAGGATGGTGTGGAGAGACCAGATTAAAAACTCCTTCAACTTTTGGAGTAGCAATTAGGCTACTAATTCCTTCTACAGCGTCCTTTTGATGCACAAAATTTATTTTTCCTTTTGGATTAGCAATTGTTTTTCCCTGAAAGGAGGTGATTGGATTTCGATCTGGACCTACAAGACCTCCCAAGCGAATAATTACAGAAGAAGTGTGCTTTGCTATGATTAATTTTTCACAGGCCAAGAGGGTTTTAGCTGCATCAGTTTCTGGCTCAGGAACACATTCTTCATCAAACGTTTTTCCTTTTGAACCATAGACAGAAATACTACTGAGGAAGATTAGACGTTGTATTTTGCTGGATTGAGTCCATGCAAGTAGCTGGCTTACTTTTTGTAAAAGAGACCCTTGATTATGAGAATTTCTGCCCGGAGGGATACCAATAACTAAGTAGTCCAAGTCCTCTAAAAAGGGAGCAACACCTTCTGATGTATTTTCTTCAAGCACTACCTTGAATCCAGAAATCCCTTCCTTTTCTAAAATTGAAACACCCTGTGTCGAAGTCCTTGAGCCACGAACACGATATCCAGACCCCATCAAATGATGGGCAAGTGGAACCCCAAGCCACCCACACCCCAAAATACCTACAGCGTGCATAAATGAATTTTTGACAATGATACTGATATATTTTTATAGAATTCCTAAATTTTCACCCTTAATTTTTCATTTGAATCAAAAAAAACTATTTTAGAGTTAATATTAAATTAAAAATTATGCCCGTAAAAAGTTTTCAAGGAGAACGGGCTCAGAAAAAAAGAGTCACTCCAAGTAAATTAACAGTTGCTGATGTAATGACTACTCAGTTGGTTTTGTTTCGATCAGAACAGAGCATCCATGAAGTGATGAAGGCCTTTATAAAATACCGAATTTCTGGAGGACCTGTGGTAGATGAATTAGGAAATTTAATAGGAGTGATATCTGAAGCGGACTGTATGAAAGAAATTTCTGACAGTCGTTATTTCAATATGCCCATTTTAGATAAGTCTGTGGGACACTTTATGACAAAACAGGTTGATACAATTGATGCCACTACCAGTGTTTTTGATGCAGCAGCTAAGTTTTCCAAATCCAGTAGAAGACGCTATCCTGTTCTTGAAAATGGACGTTTAGTAGGACAGGTCAGTAGAAAAGATATCGTTGTGGCAGCAATCAATATGAAAAGTCAAACCTGGAGCGCTAAGTAAACAGCTCTTTAGCTACTCTAAAGGTATTGGCATGTGCTTCTATAATGTGTTTTAATTCTTTCGAGTAACCCCCACCCATACTGCATTGTACAGGGATTTGTTTTTTCTTCCAAAAAGAAAGGACCTCTTTATCTCTCTGTTTACACCCTTCTATACTCAACCCCAACCGGCCCAATTTATCTGAAGCTAATACATCTACCCCACAGAGGTAAAAGACAAAATCTGGTTGGACGAGTTTGTAGAGTTTTGGAAGTAAATCTTTGAGAATTTTCAAATAAGTACTATCGTCACAATGATCTTCTAGAGCAAGGTCTAAGTCACTGGTCTCTTTTCTAAATGGATAATTTTTTGCTCCGTGCACAGAACAGGTAAAAACCAAAGGGTGATTTTTAAATATTGCTGCTGTTCCGTTTCCCTGATGTACGTCAAGATCCAAGATTAATATTTTTTTTGCAAACCCTTTATCCAAAAGATATTGTGCCGCAATAGCCTGATCGTTTAGCAAACAAAAGGCCTCTCCTCGATCCGGAAAGGCATGGTGGGTTCCTCCAGCGATGTTCATTGCAATCCCCGTATCAAGTGCTTTTTTTGCACCTATTAGGGTTCCTCCTGCTATTAAAAACTCCCTTGCTACCAAATCACTACTTAAGGGAAAACCAATACTGCGAATTTCACTTTTTGATAAATCAAGCTTTAACAAACGCGCTACATAATTGGACTGGTGTACTCGTAGCACTTGTTCTTTTGTTGCAGGCTTGGGGATAAAAAAGTCAGCTTGGGTACAGCTACCTTCCAAAAGGAGTTGTTGAGGGAGGAGTTCATATTTTTCCATTGGAAAACGATGGTTCTTTTCCAAAGGAAGACGATAGGAGGAATCAAATGCAATAGGGAAATTCAAAATTTATTCAATAGATGAACCTGAAGCTACTGAGGTATCCTCAGGCTGGATAAATACAAAACCCCCTTCTTCGTTTTCACCTAGCAGTATCATTCCCTTACTTTCAACACCTTTTAGTGTCCTAGGACTAAGATTACTCAACAGAGTTACCTTTTTACCAATAAGTTCTGAAGGTTCAAAATCTTGTGCAATCCCCGAAACTACCTTTCGAAATTCGGCTCCCACTTGAAGGTGTATTTCCATTAATTTCTTCGTCTTTTTGATCTTTTTAGCAGCTGTGATTTCTGCTACTTTAAGCTCTAAAGAGGCGAAATCCTCATAGGAAGTAATAGGTTTTATTGGTGGTATGGTGGATGTTTTTCCAGAGGCTTTGGTATCGTTTAATTTTAATTTTTCCCGTTGTTGATCCATTTGTGCATCTTCAATTTTTTGAAAGAGAAGTTGGGCTTCATTAAGTTGATGCTCTGAAGGAATCAATTCTTTCTTTTGACGGATCGTTTCCCATGTCAACTGCAAAGGCTCTATATTGAGCATTTGAATCAGTTTTTTGGAGGTGAAGGGTAAAAAAGGCTCACTAAGTATTGCAAGTCCAGCAGCTATTTGTAATGCTGTATGCATGATAGCTGCTACTCGATCTGGATCTGTTTTGATCTGTTTCCAGGGTTCAGCATCAGCGAGGTATTTGTTGCCCAGTCGCGCAAGTTGCATTAGTATTTGACTGGCTTCTCTAAATCGGTACTGCAAAATAGAATGCCCTATTTTATCCGGAAATTTTGCTAATTGGGAGAGTACCTTCTCATCTTCTAGGTGTAAAGAACCTGCGCTAGGAACACTCCCTTGATAGTATTTGTGCGTTAAAACAACCACTCTATTGATAAAGTTTCCATAAATAGCAACTAACTCATTGTTGTTTCTTGCTTGAAATTCCTCCCAAGTAAAATCATTGTCTTTTGTTTCAGGGGCATTTGCGGTCAATACATAGCGCAATACATCTTGTTGATTTGGAAATTCCTCTAAATATTCATGTAGCCAGACAGCCCAATTTTTAGAGGTTGAAATTTTCTGACCTTCTAAATTCAAAAACTCATTTGCTGGAACGTTTTCGGGCAGAATGTATCCTCCGGTAGCATGAAGCATCACCGGAAAGATGATGCAGTGAAAAACAATGTTGTCTTTACCAATAAAATGGACCAGCTGGGTTTCCTTGTCTTTCCAGTAGGGTTCCCAATCAATGCCTTTCTCTGCTGCCCATTCTTTGGTCGATGAGATGTACCCTATAGGAGCATCAAACCAGACGTATAACACCTTACCTTCAGCTCCTGCTACAGGCACAGGGATTCCCCAGTCGAGATCTCTAGTTACAGCACGGGCTTGCAGTCCATTGTCTATCCAAGACTTGACTTGTCCATAAACATTGGGTTTCCAATCGTTTTGGTGCCCTTTTAGAATCCACTCTTCTAAAAAAGACTCATATCGATCGAGAGGGAGGTACCAGTGTTTGGTTTTTTTCAAAACAGGCTCAGATCCACTTATAGTAGACTGCGGATTGATGAGGTCTGTTGCACTAAGACTACTCCCACAACTTTCACATTGGTCACCATATGCTTCTGCAAATTGACAGACGGGACAAGTTCCTGTTACGTATCGATCTGCCAGAAATTGTTTTGCTTCAGGGTCGTATAGTTGTTCAGATTCATTTTCTTCAAAGACCTCTTTTTTGTCTAAAATGGAAAAGATCTCTTGGGCGGTTTTATGGTGTATAGGTCTTGAAGTCCTAGAGTAATTGTCAAAACAGATCCCAAAGGCCTCGAACGAGGTACGAATCAAATGATCGTACTGATCGATCACTTCTTGAGGAGTTTTGCCTTCTTTTTTTGCTTTTAATGAAATAGCAACACCGTGTTCATCACTTCCACAAATGAAAGCAACGTCTTTCCCTTGTCCTCTTAAATATCGAGCGTAAATATCTGCCGGAACATAAACACCTGCTAAGTGACCAATATGTATTGGACCATTGGTATAGGGTAATGCAGCGGTTATGGTATAGCGTTTTGACATTGAGATTTTTAAATTTTTTCAAAAGTAAGCAAAACTGAAGGCTTTTAGGAAAAGGAGGTATCTTTAATTAACCAAATCAAACCTCATGGCAGAACACAATCTTTTGGGTGCTGAAGCAGAAAGAAAGGCTTTGGCTTATTTGTCTGAAAAAGGATACCAACTGCTCAAAAAAAACTATCGTTTTCAAAAAGCAGAGGTCGATTTGATCATGCAACAAGATACTACTTTGATTTGTGTTGAGGTTAAAGCCAGGACAACAGACTTTTTTGGAGCTCCAGAACAATTTATTTCCTCAAAAAAAATCAAACTCCTCGTTCGAGCTATGGATCATTATCTTACTGAAAATACACTAGATATGGAGGTGCGATTTGATGTAATTGCATGTACCGTAAAGGGAAATAAATGGACCCTAAACCACATTAAAAATGCCTTTTATTCTTTTGGGTAATGTTTTAAATAGAACAATTTGTTTTTTATTAGCTACTTTTGTTATGATTTATACTAAATAGGCCAAATTTCTTTCCAATGAAAACAATTGCAGCTACAGTAACAGAATACATTAAAACAAAGCCTTATTTAGCTTCAGCTCTTTCTGAGGGAATTATTAACCTCACCTCTTTGGCAAGAAAAATTCACCCCGACATCGAGGCGTTGATGAATAAAACTGTCAATCAAGGAGCCATTATCATGTCCTTAAAACGAGTTTCAGACGATATAAATTTTACTGCTACCAAAAAAATCATCAGAGTACTGAAGAATTTGGGGGACATCACTGTCCGTTCTTCCTTGGTGGACTATGGATTTTTACTTTCAGAAACACTTTTGCTTACACAGGCTAACTTACTTAAGAAGATTGAGTTTAAAAAAGATGTTTTTTATACTTCATCTCGCGGCGTTGCAGAAAGTAATATCGTTGTTAGTCAAAACATTGTTCCGCTCGTTGATGAACTTTTTCAAAATGAGGTCTGCCATTCTAAAGTGGAAAATTTGTCTTCTATCACAATCAAACTTCCTACAGATAATGTGAAAATCCCAGGAATTTATTATTTCATTTTTCAGCGCTTGTCTTGGGAGGGTGTAAATATTACAGAAGTGATATCTACCTCCAATGAGTTTACTATTCTTATGGATGAAGACCAGGTCGATATTGCCTTTAAGGTGATTAAAAATCTTAAGGCATTGTAGGCTACTGAAGAAGACGTTTAAGTGTTTCTTTGAGTTTTTTCACCTCTTCTATGTCTTTAATAGAGAGCATGAGTTTGGGTCCGGTTGAAGTATTTTTTTCTTTAAGCACCATTTGATCGGTATTTTTTTGAATGTGGCCGATGATGCTCCCAAAGCGTTCACTTTGATAAAAATCACTTTGCTGATCTGCTATAAAGTAACACAAACAACTCCCTTTTTTTAAGATGATCCTTTCGATACCCAATGTTGTAGCAATCCATTTTAACTCTACACTTTCCAGTAGTTCTTGAGCTTCTTTAGGCAAGGTTCCAAAGCGATCTTTTAGTTCTTCTTCAAAGGCATTCAATTCTTCTTTGGTTTTCAACTGGCTGAGTTCTTGGTAAAGAGCTAAGCGTTCTTTAACGATGTTGACGTAATAATCTGGAATGTAGATTTCCAAGTCAGTATCTATTTGAACTTCTTTACTGTAGGCGTTGAAGCTGTCATTCTCATTTTCAGTATAAAGGGATTTAAATTCATTTTCTTTCAATTCATCGATGGCTTCTTGTAGTATTTTTTGATAGGTTTCAAAACCCATTTCATTGATGAAACCACTTTGTTCCCCACCCAAAAGATCACCAGCACCCCTTATTTCAAGGTCTTTCATTGCTATCTGAATACCAGAACCCAGTTCAGAAAATTGTTCAATGGTTTTAATCCGTTTTTGTGCATCAGAACTCATTGCACTGTGCGGTGGTGTGATAAAATAACAAAACGCTTTTTTATTACTTCTGCCTACTCTACCTCGCATTTGATGCAGGTCACTCAATCCAAAATTATGGGCATTATTTATAAAGATGGTATTTGCATTGGGTACGTCCAAACCGTTTTCTATAATGGTGGTTGCAATTAAAATATCATATGAACCATTCATAAATTTTAAAAGTGTTTGCTCCAGCTTTTTACCCTCCATCTGACCGTGTCCTATTGCGATCCGAGCATCGGGAACCAGTCGTTGTATTAAACCGGAAACCTCTAGAATATTTTCAACACGATTATGAATAAAAAAAACTTGTCCCCCCCGCTGAAGCTCATAGCTTATGGCATCTCTGATCTGGGTTTCACTAAATTGCACCACTTCACTTTCTATGGGATACCTGTTGGGAGGCGGCGTGGCAATCACAGACAAATCTCGTGCTGCCATCAGGCTAAATTGAAGTGTTCTGGGAATGGGAGTTGCAGTGAGAGTAAGTACATCGATGTTTTCTTTTAAGGAACGGATTTTTTCTTTTACCGCTACTCCAAATTTTTGCTCTTCATCTACAATGAGCAATCCAAGATCTTTAAAGACCACATTTTTATTGACCAACTGATGGGTCCCTATTAAAATATCAATCGTACCTTCTTTAAGTGCGTTTAAAATTTCCGTTTTTTCCTTCGCTGTTCGAAAGCGGTTGAGGTAATCTACTCGTACAGGAAGTTCTTCCAATCGATTCGAAAAGGTCTTAAAATGTTGAAAGGCAAGTATGGTTGTTGGAACCAAAACCACCACTTGTTTACTGTTGTCTACAGCTTTGAATGCTGCTCGAATGGCTACCTCTGTTTTACCAAAACCCACATCTCCACACACCAGGCGATCCATAGGCTGACTAGATTCCATATCTGTTTTAATCGCTTCGGTAGCTTTTTCTTGATCTGGGGTATCCTCAAATAAAAAAGAGGATTCAAGTTCCCATTGAAGGTAACTGTCTGGAGCAAAAGCAAAGCCAATTTTTTCTTTTCTTTTAGCATAAAGCTGAATCAAGTCAAAAGCGATTTCTTTTACTTTTTTCTTGGTTTTTTGTTTCAAGGCTTTCCATGCCTTTGAACCTAATTTATAGATCTTGGGGACAGTACCTTCTTTACCTGCATAACGTGTAATCTTATGCAAAGAGTGGATACTCAAGTAAAGGATGTCCCGTTCTCCATAGATTAATTTAATGGCTTCTTGCCATTTTCCCTCCACCTCAATACGTTGTAATCCACCAAAAGTCCCTATCCCATGATCTATATGGGTTACGTAATCACCCACCTCCATTTGGGTCAGTTCTTTTAGGCTTAAGCTTTCTTTTTTGCTTCGATCCGATTTTAGCTGGTATTTGTGGTATCTTTCAAATATTTGATGATCTGAAAAACAAGCCCATTGGGCTTCTAAATCTTCAAACCCTTCAAAAATAGGAAGGACTTCGGTTTTGTAATGGACCGGAGTATCCATTTCCTCAAAAATATCGTGGAAGCGTTTAGCCTGTTGTTCGTTGCTACAAAAAAGCGTGTTTTGATAGTTTTTCTTTTTGTTATTGTTGAGGTGTGAAACCAGCAAGTCAAACTTTTTATTAAAGGCAGGCTGAGGACTCTGTTTGACAAACACCTGATCTTCAATTTCGAGTTGGCTGGTTTTCTCCAGGACCAATACGGATTTGTTTTTACAATCTGTAATCCATTCTTGTGGATGAACAAATAGGGTTTTTGGGGGATGCTGGGTGGTGATCTCTAACTGCTGAAAAGCAACTTCAGCTTTTTCATACATGGATTTTAAGCAATCCGTAGTTTTATCAATATCAGTAAAAACAAAAGTACTTTCTGAAGGGAAAAAAGAAATCAACGTTTTTCTTTTGTCAGTAAAATCATAATCAGAAGTGTTGGGGAGTAACTCTATGTTTTCATAGGTTTTAATGGAACGTTGTGTCACCACGTCAAAACTCGATATTCGCTCAATAGTTTCGTCAAAAAACTCAATTCTGTAAGGATATTGGTATGCAAAAGAAAACACATCAATTATTCCACCACGAACTGCAAACTCCCCAGGGGATGATACAAAATCAACACGTTCAAACCCCATTTCAAAAAGACGCTCGTTGAGAACTGCCAAGGCGATTTCATTCCCTTTATTGAGTTGAAGGGCAATTCTTTTTAAGGTGTGTTGTGAAATAATTTTTTCAAATACCGCTTGAGGATAACTCACTACAATAGAGGGGTTTTTGGATGTACTGAGTTTTTTTAACACTTCTGAACGCAGGAGAATATTTGCATTGTCTGTTGTTTCAGGGGCGTAGGGCTGCCGATAACTAGCAGGAAAATAAAACACCTTTTTGGGCCCAAGCAAGCGCTCCAGATCATTTAAATAATAGGCTGCTTGTTCTGGATTTTCGAGCACCAATAGAAGGGATTGGTTTTGTTTTTGAAATGCTGCTGCAAGGCGAAAGGAAAGTCCAGAACCTACCAAGCCTTTGATTTGGACGCACTTTTTTTCAGAAAAGGCGTTCAAGAGTCTCTTCTGTGAAGGGAGGGGGTGAAAAACGTTTAATAACGGATTGATTTTTTTTTGGCAAAGATAAAGGCTTAGGATTTATTTACTGGGATTTCTATTACTTCTTTCCCTGTAGTGATGTATATCTGATCTAGAGAGGTAGGTTTTACAAGATGCAGACCTGTAAATCCCCCAAAAGCCGGAAGGATGAACTGATGGGTAGAATGCAAAAAGCAAGGGAGCTTTAGTGTCTGTTTTGCTGTTCCTTTTAATTTTATTCCGGGATGCACATGTCCGCAAAAGACAAAATGAGTCGTTTTTTCACTAGGGAAATGCGAAAAACAAAAAGGACCTTCACAAAGTTGTTCTACCACTTTCATTCCAAGTTGTTTGAATTTCCATGAGGGGATGACATCGTGGTTGCCTTCTACTAAAA
>VMCW01000002.1 GCA_008081175.1 Flavobacteriaceae bacterium | reverse complement strand
CATAAAAATCATTAAAATTAATATTGGCATGTACAATTCAAAAGAAGTAAAAGAAGGTATCTTCAAAAAACACGGAAAATCCGAAAAAGATACAGGATCAGCTGAAGGTCAAATAGCATTATTCACCCACAGAATCCAACATTTATCTGATCACTTGAAAAAAAATCGCAAAGATTTTAATACCGAACGTTCTTTGGTTCGTTTGGTAGGAAAACGCAGAAGTCTTTTAGACTATTTAAAAGCAAAGGACATCGAGCGTTATCGTAATATCGTAAAGGAATTAGGTTTACGTAAGTAATCAAAAAACACCTTACAGTTTGCTGAATCTTAGTTTTTCATTGGTTGCCACAACACACAACACCGTTTTAACCAAAAAATGAAAAATGATTCCAAAAATACACACCCAAGAAATCCGTCTTCAAGACGGTAGAACCATCACACTAGAAACAGGAAAACTTGCTAAACAAGCTGATGGATCTGTAGTCGTACGAATGGGCAATTGTATGCTTTTAGCCACAGTTGTTTCTTCTAGAACCGCCAGTCCTGTTGATTTTCTCCCTTTAACGGTAGATTATCGAGAAAAATTTGCTGCAGCGGGTCGCTTTCCAGGAGGCTTTTTTAAACGCGAAGCACGCCCTAGTGACCAAGAGGTCTTAACAATGCGTTTAGTAGATCGTGTACTACGCCCATTGTTCCCTGGCGATTACCACGCAGAAACCCAAGTCATGATTCAACTCATGTCTCATGACGAGGAAGTAATGCCTGATGCGCTCGCTGGACTTGCTGCCTCAGCTGCTATTCAACTTTCTGATATTCCATTTGAATATCCCATTTCTGAAGTCCGCGTGGCTCGAGTAGAAGGAATGCTTGTCATCAATCCGAGCAAAGCACAACTAGCCACATCGGATATTGACATAATGATTGGCGCAAGTGAAGACTCCGTAGCCATGGTTGAAGGAGAATTTGATGAAATTTCAGAGGAAGAAATGCTGGATGCTATCGCTTTTGGACATCAAGCTATTAAAGATCAAATCAAAGCACAAATTGCTTTAGCAGAAGCTAGTGGTAAAAAAGAAACTCGCACCTACGAAGAGGAAAACTCTGATGCTGATTTACAAAAAGAAATTTTAGAGGCTACCTATCAAGATTTTTACGAGATTGCGAAGAAAGGACTTTCTAAAGGGGAACGCTCTGAGCAATTTTCTCAAATAAAAGAAAACTTCGTTAAAAAATTAAGCGAAGAAGAACTTGAAGAAAAGGGAGAGCTCATTTCTCGTTATATTAAAGAATCACAAAAGAAGGCCGTTAGAGATCTAATCCTTGATGAAGGAATCCGTTTGGACGGAAGAAAAACTACAGACATTCGCCCCATTTGGTGTGAAGTAGATTATTTGCCTTCAGCCCATGGATCATCTATTTTTACAAGAGGAGAAACACAAGCACTAGCTACAGCAACTCTTGGTACCTCTCGAGAAGCAAATATCATTGATCTTCCTACCGATCAAGGAGAAGAACGTTTTTATCTGCACTATAACTTCCCTCCTTTCTCTACAGGAGAAGCAAGGCCTTTGCGTGGAACTTCCAGAAGAGAAGTAGGACATGGAAATCTAGCACAACGCGCTTTGAAAAAAGTTGTCCCACAAGACTGCCCTTACACCATCCGTGTTGTCTCTGAAGTATTGGAATCCAACGGTTCCTCTTCTATGGCTACTGTGTGTGCTGGAACTATGGCATTAATGGATGCCGGAGTCCAAATCTCAAAACCAGTTTCTGGTATTGCTATGGGTCTGATTACGGAAGGAGATAAATTTGCTGTACTTTCAGATATTCTTGGAGATGAAGATCACCTTGGAGATATGGACTTTAAGGTAACAGGAACAGCAGATGGTATTACTGCCTGTCAAATGGATATTAAAATTAAAGGACTGCGTTTCGATATTATGACGCAAGCACTCAACCAAGCGAAAGAAGGTAGATTACATATTCTTAAACACATTACCGATACTATTGACACTCCAAATAAAGAGGTAAAAGATCACGCACCAAAGATGATCTACCGACGTATTGCAAATGAATACATAGGGGCTCTAATTGGACCTGGTGGAAAGGTAATCCAAGAACTTCAAAAAGAATCAGGCTGTACAATTGTCGTTACAGAAGATCCTGTTACTGAAGAGGGTATCATTGAAATTTTAGGAACTTCGCCAGAAGGTATTGCAATGGTTGAAGCAAAAATTGACTCCATAACATTCAAACCCCAAGTAGGAGAAACCTATGAGGTAAAAGTGATTAAAATGCTTGATTTTGGAGCTGTAGTAGAATATACCGAAGCACCTGGCAACGAAGTACTTTTGCACGTAAGTGAACTCGCATGGGAACGTACAGAAAATGTAAGTGATGTAGTGAATTTAGGAGATATTCTAGAAGTTAAATACTTTGGAATTGATTCGCGTACTAGAAAAGAAAAAGTGTCTAGAAAAGCATTATTACCTAGACCTCCAAAAAAAGAATAATTTTTTAACTCTTTTTTGAAACATTTTTTGATTCTGTGCGTATTACTTGTATCACTTTGATTTATTTATAGATGAGACAATTAAAAATAACCAAACAGGTAACCAACAGGGAAACGGCTTCTTTGGATAAATACCTTCAAGAAATTGGAAAGGTAGACCTTATTACAGCCGAAGAAGAAGTTGAGTTAGCTCAAAGAATCAAGGCAGGAGATCAAATTGCACTTGAAAAATTGACCAAAGCGAACTTGCGTTTTGTGGTATCTGTTGCCAAACAATATCAAAACCAAGGCTTAACTCTTCCTGACCTAATTAATGAGGGAAATCTTGGACTCATTAAAGCCGCTCAGCGGTTTGATGAAACTCGAGGTTTTAAATTCATTTCCTATGCTGTTTGGTGGATTCGCCAATCCATTTTACAAGCTCTAGCAGAACAGTCTCGTATTGTTCGACTACCGCTAAATAAAATTGGATCTATCAATAAAATCAATAAAACCTATGCTTTTTTAGAACAAGCACATGAAAGAGCTCCTTCTGCAGAAGAAATTGCTAAGGAATTGGACATGACCATCAATGATGTTAAAGAATCACTGAAAAATTCTGGAAGACATGTCTCCATGGATGCTCCTCTTGTAGAAGGTGAAGATTCAAATTTATATGATGTCTTGAACAGTGGTGAATCACCCAATCCAGACAAAAGCTTATTACATGAATCACTTCGTACTGAAATAGAACGAGCTTTGGAAACATTGACTCCTAGAGAAGCTGATGTTGTTCGTTTGTATTTCGGCCTAGGAAACCAGCACGCCATGACCCTTGAAGAGATAGGAGAAACTTTTGATCTCACCAGAGAGCGTGTGCGTCAAATCAAAGAAAAAGCCATTCGCAGGTTAAAACACACCTCAAGAAGTAAAATCCTTAAAACCTATTTAGGATAAAAATCAAGGCAGCCTCTGGTTGCCTTTTTTTTTATCTTTACCATTCAATATAACTCTATGTCTGTTCGAATAGCACCCTCCGTACTTGCTGCCGACTTTGCCAATTTGGAGAAAGAAATCAAAATGGTCAATGAAAGTGATGCCGATTGGTTTCATATCGATATCATGGATGGAGTTTTTGTTCCCAATATTTCTTTCGGAATGCCTGTCCTAAAAGCCATTCATAAGCACGCTAAAAAACCTTTGGACGTGCATCTTATGATTGTTGAACCCGATCGTTATATCGAAGCGTTTGCCAATTTAGGGTCAGCCGTACTTACAGTTCATTACGAAGCTTGTGATCACCTGCATAGAAGTATTCAAAAAATAAAAGATTGTGGCATGAAAGCCGGGGTAGCATTAAATCCTCATACCCCAATAAACAATCTAAAAGATCTCATACACGATATAGATCTGGTATGCTTAATGAGTGTTAATCCGGGCTTTGGAGGTCAATCTTTTATAGATCATACATTTGAAAAAGTAAAAGAACTCAAAGAACTTATCAAAGCTAGAAATGCAAATACGCTAATAGAAATAGATGGCGGTGTAACCAACCATAATGCTACAGAGCTGATCGCCTGTGGTGCTGATGTTTTAGTTGCTGGTAGCTATGTTTTTGGAGCTTCAGATCCAAAAGCAACAATCAAACTCCTCAAAGAGGCTTAATTTTTTTTGGTTTTGAACTGAACCCTTCTATTAATTGCTCTTCCTTCTGGACGGCTGTTATCTCCTATAGGATCGGAGGTTCCGAGTCCTTGAACTTCCAATCGGCTAGGATTCACGCCTATACCAATTAAAAACTGACGTACTGCAAGAGCACGATTTACAGATAATTCCAAATTATAGTCTTGTTCTCCTTCCTCGGACGCGTATCCTTCTATTAGAAGTACTCCGTGGGGATTTGATTCCAGTAAATCCTTAATCTTTAAAAGGTGTTCTCTGGTTTTAGCCCCGAAAATCTCATAACTATCAGCAGCAAAATTAATACGCGAACCAAATTCATTTAAAGTTTGCATAATTTCTTCTGAAAGCAATGGACAGCCATCATTTTCTAAGGGTCCTGCTTCATCTTTACATTTATCCTCAGGATCAATTATACCATCGCCATCAGAGTCTGGCCATGGACAGCCCTTGTTTTCCTTAGGACCAGCTTGATCAATACAAGAATCCAATCGGTCTGAAAGACCGTCTCCATCTGTATCTGGACAACCCTTCATTTCTACTTTCCCCATAAGCTCTGGGCAAATATCCTCATGATCTAAAACACCGTCACCATCAGTATCATTACAGCCCATAAGCTCAGGAAGTCCATAAATATCCGGACACTTATCTTCTTTATCGATTACTGTATCACCATCAGTATCGGGACACCCATTGTATTCTTTTGGACCTGGCACTGCAGGGCATTGGTCATTTTTATCTGGCACTCCATCCTTGTCAGTGTCTTTTGAACCAAAATTATACCCTAAACCTATAAAATTTTGCAAATGATTAAATCCATTAGTCTCATCCATGTCTCTATAGGCCACTTGGAGATTGAGTGCAAAATGAGAATTTAAATTATAATTTACTCCCACTCCACCAAAAAGTGTTCTGCTGGTCTCAGTAGAGGGAAAAACTCCCTCTCTTTGAATCCCATCAGCAAATTGTGAAAAACCATAACCTCCAATGAGGTAAGTGGATATTCTTCCCTCTGAAAGATTTAATTTTAAAAAACCATCCCACGAAGAGTAATTATAAGATTGCTGAAAATTATCTACCTGGCCTAAGGCGTATTGTGATCCGAAAGATAAACCGCCCAATACTTTACGACTTAAAACAAAAACAGGGGCACCTATGTTGAAACCAGAGTCTGTGCCTTTTCCTTGAAGTGAAATCGTATTGGCATTAATTGAAAAGTTCCAAGGTAATTCTGAGGTTTGTGCAGATATAGTGAAGTTTAAACAAAAAAGAAAAAAAATAGAATAAAGAGCAATAAGTTTCATAAAAAGGTAATTAGTCTTAATAATCATAAGAACTAAAAATTGCACTTTTTATTGTAACAAAAATCCTTTGACTCGATTTTTTATTTATCCAAATCCTTACTGGACTTGAATATCGAAGGAAATCGTTTTTCGATCCAATCAGGGATGTAGTTTTGATTTTCATCTTCTTCCAAACCTGTAGCAGTTGATATAACTGCATATAAAATTACACCTCCAACAATAACTACTGCTCCAATAAGTACAATCACTAATTCACTCATTGTTTTAAAATTATAGTAGTCCTAATTTACAAAAAAATAAATACCCCTTGACATGAAGTCGATATTTTAATCTTTTCTTATGAATTCTTACACCCATCTTCCTCAAGTACCTTGGAGAAGTAATTGAGAAAATAAGCAGTATCGTTTGCTGAAAAAACTAATGGAGGTTTGATTTTTATAACATTGTGATCTGGACCGTCTGTACTCAACAAGACTCCATAAGTTTTCATTCTGTTTATGATGTAATCTGCTTGTTCAGGGAGTGGGTTGAGATTTTCATCTACAAATTCAATTCCTAAGAACAGGCCATGCCCTCTAACCGATCCAATAATTGGGTGTATTAATGCCAACCGCTCAATTCCTTTTTTGAGTTCATTTCCAACTTTAAGTGCGTTGAGCTGTAGCTTTTCCTGTTCTACCACTGTTAAAACTTCATTTGCTATAGCACACGAAACAGGGTTTCCACCGAAGGTGTTAAAAAATTCCATTCCATTATTAAAACGATTTGCTATTTCTGGAGTACAAACTACGGCGGCAACCGGATGACCGTTACCCAAAGGCTTACCAATGGTAACAATGTCAGGTATGACATCATGTAATTGAAAACCCCAAAAATGAGAACCTACCCTACCACAACCGGTTTGAACTTCATCAACAACACACAGACCTCCTACTTTTCGTACTGCTTTAAAAGTAGCCTTTAAAAATCCATCCGGCAGTTCGATTTGACCACCACAACTTATGATTGGCTCAATAATCATTCCTCCTAAGAGTTGTTTTTTTCTATTTAACCCTTCGATAAGTTGTTCAACTTCTTTCACGTAAGCTTTTCCTGCTTCAGTCCCCCTGTATTTACCCCTAAAAGCATCTGGTATTGGAAAGATATGTGTGTTTTTCGGCTTACCTCTTCCTCCTTTACCTTCAAACTTGTATGAACTGATTTCTATACATCTGTTTGTGTTGCCGTGATATCCCCATTGAGAAGCCAAAATATGATCGGAACCGGTAACAGTTGAAATCATTCTAAGGGCCAATTCATTCGCTTCACTTCCTGAATTCACAAAATGTACAACACTCAAAGAATCAGGTAGTGTGTCGGTCAATCGTTTGGCTAGTTTAGTGATGTTTTGATGCAAATACCTCGAATTGGTATTGAGCTGCCCCATTTGTAGCTGTCCTGCCCTGACTACCTGATGATTTTCGTGTCCAACATGAGCAACATTGTTTACCATGTCTAAATAATGCCTGCCTTCCTGATCGATAAGAAATACTCCCTCACCGCGAACAATATGAAGTGGATCGTGGTATTGCAAACTCATTCCCCTTCCCAAATTCATTTTTCTGTCTATAACAATTTGCTTTGAATCCATTTTTGTATTAGAATCCAACTCTTTTTGTTTGAACAATAAATTTGGATCTGGGCAAAGGGATTGCCAAGTTTTTATTTCGTTTTGATAGGCTACACCAGGGAAATCATTTTCATAATCTAATAGGGAAAGTACAATTTGAAAATGCAAATGAGGTGCCCAATTGCCGTTTTCACTCGCTGCACCAATACGAGCAATACAAGCACCTTTTTTAACTGTAGTACCCACTTTTAACTCTCTTATTGACCGATGGGACAGATGTCCATAAAGCGTATAAAATGTGAAGTTCTTTTGATTATGCTCAAGCACTATAAGCCCACCATAAGTTTTGTCCCCTGTGTCTAGTGATGATACAACAACTTCACCGTCAAAAAGAGCATGAACAGGAGTCTGTGCAGGTACCCAAAAGTCTATACCCAGATGCACACATCGCTTTTCTAAACCTTCATTTCCCAGTTTATCGTAAGCAGGTGAAGTGTATAATGGTCTTGGTTCGAGATAACCCCCAGCAATCAAAGAGGTGGGATTTTCCTTCTGAAGTGATGCGATTTTATACTGAAAGGTGTCAAGGTCATTAAACTCATTTTTTCTTCCCACCCAAGAACTGGAAAAACTCAAATCTAGAGGAGTTATTCTTTTCGCCGTTACGGTTGGAAAGAGTGTATTAAAACCACATTTTATGTTTTGAGACCAGTCTAAGAAATTCGAATAACTAGGATGTGGACTATACCCACAGGCTTCTCGAAAACGAAATTCTGCAAAATCTGAATTGAGTGCAGTCCATTTGTGCAGTAACTCCCATGCTGGTTTCTCACTAATCCACAAATAGGCGTTGTCTGGATTTCTTTTTCGGTTAATTGCTGCTTTTGTAACAGAAACAACAAGTCGCATTCCGATGAGTGTGAAAAGAAAGGAAAGCTCTTTTTCTGTTATTGGAAAAGCACTGTGATACCCTCTTACTATCGGTAATGCTGCCTCTAATGGATCTTCAAATCCCATCACAGCATAAACACAACATATGGCGAGATCATTGATTAATTGGGTGTGCACCGCATCCCCAAAATCAATAAGCGTAACGTCGTATTCTGAGAATTGATCATCACTTTTTGAAACAATAATATTGTTGTCGTTTGCGTCATTATGAACTACACTCTTTCTCAATCCAAAATATCCTGCTTGAAACGCCTTAAACCGCTCTATGAAGGGCAATATCATCGATTTTTGCTTTTCATCAAACAAAGAAAGGTACTCTTCAACCCAAAGACTTTTTGCAATATCCCATTCATAGTCTCTTTGAGCATGGGGATGACTAAAGGACTGTAAGAGATGAGTCAAATAACCACAATGTTGCCCAAGAGTATGTCTGAGTTCTTTTGATTGAGGATTCATTTCACTCCACACTGTACCGGAAACCCAAGTCAGCAAACGCAAAATACCCTGACTACCGTCTGATAATTTGAAGAGTGCAGTTAACGATCCCTTTTTGTCCGGAACGACTTGAGGTGCTCCATAGGCTTTTAAATGATCTAAAAGCTGGATTTGAAAATTGATAGAATTTTGATCAAATGGTGCTTTTGTAATCTTAAAAACAAAAAGCTGATCTGCAGTTTCTACCTTGAAATTGGAATCAATTTCACCGGGCAACGGAGTCAATACTCCCTGAACACCATAGTAGACATCAAGCAATTCCTTGGCAGCTGAAAGCTCTATTTGGGAGTTGTAATTTAACTGATTCAAATCAATTTTTTTTGATAGATAAATTTATGAAAGCCCAAAGAACTAAAAAACAATAAATCGGAAGATAGTATTTTATATCTCTTTTTTCTAGTGCTGCGGTACTCAAAAAAAAGCCAACAATACTGCTGTACGTTAGCTTTCGTTTTTGTGACCCAGGGAGGATTCGAACCCCCAACCCTCAGAGCCGAAATCTGATATTCTATCCAGTTGAACTACTGGGCCATTAATCAAAAATACCATTTATAATGGCATTTTAATAAATTGATTGACAAATGTAAACAATTAATAAAAGGAACTCTTTCTTCATCAGAATTTGATACTATAATTTTACTTGTTCTAAAAAAAATGTTAAATTGTAGGTAAATTTCTTCACAAAATCAAATCGTATGATGAAAATAAAACCAACTTCAATGAAATTAAAACAGCTAGCATTAGCCTTTTTAATTCCAATTTTAACCTTTGCTCAGCAATCCATTTCGGGAACGATTTCAGATGCTGACACTGGCGAACCTCTTTTAGGGGTTACCGTTCTTGTTCGAGGAACGAACAAGGGAACTGTTTCAGATTTTGATGGGAACTATCTCATCAACAATCTCGATGCAGGAGAGTATATTTTAGAAGTCTCTTATACAGGGTATTCAAAGCTAACTCAAACTGTAAATATTGGCTCTACAGATGTCACTCAAGATCTTCAGATGTCTTTTTCTGCTTCTGAACTTGATGAAATTGTAGTAACAGGTACTGGAGCTCCCGTTGCTAAAAAACAACTGGGGAACAGTATTGGATCCATTTCTGCAGCCAGCTTAGAAAAGTTACCCATCAATTCCTTTTCAGATCTTTTGGCAGGTCGTGAACCCGGAATTGTAGCCTTTCCATCCGGAGGTTTAACCGGGGAAGGAGCTCAAATCCGTATTCGTGGAAACGCCTCACTATCTCAGTTAAACGAACCGATTGTAATAGTAGATGGTATTCGTGTTGACCGAGGTGGTGGATTTGGTGGTGGATTTGTTGGTGCAGGAGGGGGTGGATCGACCTCCCGTCTTGACGACATTAACCCAGAATCTATTGAGCGGGTTGAAATCCTTAAAGGAGCATCTGCAGCGACACTCTTTGGTACAGAAGCAAGTAATGGTGTAATTCAAATCTTTACTAAAAAAGGTCAAAGTGGTGCACCTCGTTTCAGCTTTAAAACAACTCAAGGATTCATCAATTACCCTCTAGGCGCAGTTCCAGACAACACGGGTTGGACAGCTAGCGCATCAAGAGCAGGTGAACTCTCACAATTATTAGGATACTCCATCCGTCCATATGAGTTAATCAGATTTAATGCAATGGAAGACTTATATGAAACTGGAATTCAAAATACAGTCAATGCAAATGTATCTGGAGGTACTGAAAAAGTAACTTACTTTACTTCTGCTCGCTACTCTTATACCGACGGACCTTTTGGTGGTCAAGAAAGAGAGGGATACTTAGAGGGACAAGAGACAAATGCTTCTGACATCGATCGTTTGGCACAGTTTAATGTAAACTTAAATATCAATCCCAACGATAAGTTTAGTATCCGCTTGACTCAAGGCTTTACTTCACGATACAATACGACTGCTGAAAACAACAACAACATTTACGGTGTTGGTTCTCTAGCGCAGTTTAGTAAACCGGAGCTCGTTTCTGAAAACAATACCACAGGTACTATTGCCTTTGCTACAGTAGATGAGACACTTCAAGTTTTAACAACTTCAAAAGTCAACAACTACAGTGGAAGTATGGGATTGAATTATTACCCTGCTGATTGGGTTAAAATAGATGGTACCTTTGGGATCAACTATTCAAGTCAATCCAGTACTAATTTCTGGCCATTTGCATGGAATATTGATGGATTCTCAGGGAGTAGACCATTAGGACAACTCAGTGCAGACACAAGAAACTTTCTAGCACAGACAGGGGAGGTGAAAATCTCATTAAACAATAACTTTGGTGCAAACATCTCTTCAAACTTTATTTTAGGAGGTCAATATGTTTCTCAAGAGACTAAAGTATTAGGTGCTCAGGGAACTGAATTTCCTGGTCCTGGTTTTGAGGTGACTTCTGCAGCTGGGGTTCTCGATGTATTTGAATTTTTTGAGGAAATCATTACTGCAGGGGTATTTGCTCAAGAGCAAATCGGTTTCAACAATCAAATGTTTGTCACCCTTGGAGCAAGATTGGACGCAAACTCTGCCTTCGGTAGTGAATTTCAAGCGGCTTTTTATCCTAAAGTATCCGCTTCCTACATACCCTCTGACAATCCAAACTGGACTGGTATTGGACCTGTTAGCTCTCTGCAGTTAAGAGGTTCCTACGGATGGTCTGGACTTCAACCAGGAGCTTTTGATGCCTTGACTACCTATTTGGCCTTATCTTCAGCCTCTGGCGCAGGTATAGCACCAAATAACTTAGGTAATCCAGAACTTTCACCTGAAATTTCAAAAGAATGGGAAATTGGTTTTACGGCAGGTCTTCTTGACGATAAATTGAATCTTGAGTTTACTTATTTTGATCGTGTTACTGAAGATGCACTTTACGCACGTCAGTTTCCCCTTTCTGGAGGATTTAGAAGCACCCAGCTAACCAATATTGGTGAGTTAGCAGCTTACGGTATGGAGATTAGTTTAAGTGGTACAGTAATTCGTACACAAGACTTGACCTTAAACTTATTTGCTAATGGAGCTTACTACCGTGACCAGGTTGTAAGTTTGGGAGGTGCTCCACCGTTAAAGGTTGGAGGCTCTTACCCAAGATATCGTAACTTCTTGAGAGAAGGTTACGCTCCTGGAGCAAACTTTGGAGCACAACTAATCGAAGTAGGCGCAAATCAACTTCCTGTCGATATTGCAAACTCCGATGGATTACCTGACACTAGAGATCAGCTCATCTCTTACTTTAATGGAAAAACACCTGAAAATGTAGGTAGTGTACCCACTTCTATAGGAACAGGAAGTGTCTTGTTGAGAGATGAAGATGGTGATGGAGATTATCTGGATCATTATCTAGGTAAATCTACACCGGACTGGACTGGTTCTTTTGGAGGTTCATTGACTTATAAAAATTTCACCCTCAGCACAACCTTTGAATACAAAGGAGGTAATTTTGTAATCAACAACCTTACGGATGCCTTCCGTCAAGCAAACGGTGCCATTGGTCGTAACTTACCTACCTCTGCACGAGTTGTTAGAGACTATGCTGCAGGAGGTGTAGATTCAAACTTCAATCCGCTAAACGATCCTAATGTGCGTGTAGACGCGTTAGACGAGTGGCTGAATGAAAACCTCGCATTGGCTCCTTTTTCTGGATTAAATACATTTGAAAAAGCAGACTTCATCAGCTGGAACGAATTGAGTTTGAATTACCAATTCAAAGGAAGTATTCTTGAAGCATTCAACCTTGAAACCGCTTCTCTAGGACTTTCTGGTAGAAACCTCGCTTTATTTACAGGCTATACTGGAGTAGATCCAAGAATCAACTTCGAAGGTCGTGGAAGTGGAAGTACCTTAGACCAAAACTTTGGACAAGGTATTGCAGCCTTTGGATGGCCCATCCCAAGACAAGCTATCATCACTCTTAAAGTAGGATTTTAAATAATGGAAAAAATGAAAAATATATATACAATGAAAAAAACATTTATTTTACTGACTTCCATCATAATGTTCCTCGGATGTAGCTTAGATGCTAATAACCCGAACAACTTATTGGAAGATCAACTAGGCGTAAGCGCATTCAGTCCTATGGTAAATGGACTTGAAGGTGTGCTTGTAAGAGCCTATGGAAACATTCTTGCTCCCTATTCTGTAGCAAGTGATGAAATGATCTGGATTGGTTCTCGTGATGCATGGCAACAGCTCAATTTTGGAAATGTTGATAACATCAACAATGAATTTGTAGATGCTGCCTTTTTCTACGTGGCAGAAGCTCGCTATTGGGCGGATGATGTTATTGCTCGAGGAGAAGAATTTAGCACTTCGAATGCCTTTTCTTCAAAAAATAAAGCAGATTTAGCTCGTGCTTATTGGTATGGTGCAACAATCTATATGGTGATTGCAGACATGTTTGATGACTTTGTTGTTGGGTCTGTTAAAACAGAAGGAGCTGCACCTGTTGGAAAGGCAAATATGGGCTCTTTATACGACGCAGCAATAGGGTACATAAACAAGGCTCTAGCTTTAAACGCTGGGCTCACTGCTGAACTCAAAGCCACCAAAGCCAGAGCAGAATTCTCTAAAGGAATCTGGGCAAAGACAAATCCAGTAAATACTGCTGCACCACTAGTGAGCTCTGCTTCAGCAGCTAGTTTAGCTGCAGAAGCAATCGCAGCCTTAGGAGATGACTTTTCTGTCAATCTAATCACTTCTGGTTCTGCACCCGATACGGTAGGCGGATTGGATATTGCTGGTGAGGTCAATGACCGCTTAGAAATGCGTTTGTCTGATTCATACATCATTTCTTCAGATGCCAAAAGACCTGACGCTATTGGAGATGGAAATCCAGCAACCACTGTGTCGCTAATGGATCCTATTGACAATATTGCAGATCCTGCACTGTATAAAAATGTTGTGAATTTTACAGCACCTGGTTTATATCCTGAATATCCTGTAGTCTCTGGAAGAGAAATGCTATTAATTATTGCTGAAAATGCCTTAGCTAATGGCGATAATGCTTCGTTTACTGAAAACATCAATAAATTGAGAGCTCTCGATGGACTCACTCCCTTTTCTGATCAAGTGGATGCACAAGATCTTCTTGAACATTCCAGAAGAGTAAACTTGTTCCTTCAAGGAAGAAGAATCGCTGATCATTATCGATTTGGAAGTCCTTCTGAATATTGGATAAGCTCTTCCCCTGCAATTAACTCACCGGGGACGTTTTTACCCATTACCATATCAGAAATTCAATCCAATCCTAATGTGAATTAAACATTAGTTTTAGTTTAAAACCCCCTTAAAACTAAGGGGGTTTTTTTTTAATCTTTTATCTGTTCTGACATTTGGATCATTTTGTTGTTCAGAACATGAATCGCTTTTGAATAGCGTTCATCCCATTCTTGTAATCTTTCAGAAGAATTTAAAGCAATTTCATATTCGAGCCCAGGAAGTATCCAAGCTGCATACCCACTGAAAGGATCGGAGGAAGCGTAGAGGGATTTATACCAAGATCCAAAGTACATACCCTTTTCTGAAATAAAACTCTTTTCAAGAGCAATCAATTGCTGGTTAAGATCATGTAGCTCTTTCTTAGAAAAACTACCCTTTTCAAGGTGAGATTCCAATAGAAGACTAAGTTCAATTGCTGTTTTCTCTAGAGTTGCTATAGCGGACTCTGCCTGTGGAAAACCTTCAAAAAAAGCATTGTATTTTTTTATCTTATCTGTTGCTGTATTAAAATGTAAATTCAAATCCTTAGGATACCTAGTGAGATTATATGGAATGAGTTCTCCATTAGCCATACGAAGCGCCATTATACCTGCCATCTGTTCGACCATAGGGCCCATTTTGAATTCTGGATCTACAAACTGCTCATAAAATTGAAAGCTGTCGTAGTTCGAATGGTATAAATTAGGTCCACCAGCCCCTCCACTCAAAGAAGGCACCCCAACGTGCATATAAAAAGCGATATGATCAGAACCACCTCCTAAGTTTCCAATTCGTGGTTCATCATTACTGTTTTTTCTCCAAAAGTCAAACAACGATTGATCGGTATATGGATACTTAACTGATTTAGATGCTTCTACCAATATTTTTTTTAATGTAGGCGCTGCGGAAGCACCAAAGTTTTTACCTGATACACCCCCGTCAAAATTCATATAAACAACACCTTTAGCCTGAAGCTGTTCACGCATTTGTTCTACCCATTCAGCTGAACCGATCACACCAAATTCTTCTGCGTCCCAATGTCCTATCAATATGGATCTTTTTGGTGTAAAGCCTTCTTTTTTTAATTTTCCTAGGGTTTCACTTAAACTCAATAACATTGCAGTTCCGCTGTTTGGATCTGTAGCTCCAAATCCCCAAGCATCAAAATGACATCCTAGAATTATCCATTCCTCTGGTGCTTCACTCCCTTTCATCATACCGACCACATTTGCGGCTCTTACAAAATCGATTTTTTGATCTACTTTCAATCGAACAGTCAAAGTACTTCCACCCTCCAGACGATATGTAAAAGGCAATCCACCTTGCCAAGAAGTAGGAACTACTTTTCCATTCATTTGGCTTAATATTTTTTCTGCTTCTCCATAGGCTATTGGAGTAACGGGGATTTTATGTAACTGAGCTAATGAGGGATCCATACGTTTTATTTTCTTTTTTCCATCCAGAGGTAATGCTGGTTCAAAAGGAGTCAATGGATCACCTGTAAAATCTGTAGTTAATAAAGAGCCTCTTTGAATTGTGCTTTTGTTGTAATAGGGACCCTCTGGATAAACCAATCCCTTTGCATAACCACTGTCTTTGGGATCCGTGTAGATAATAAGTCCGGCTGCGCCATAAGCTTCGGCAAATTTAGCCTTGTAGCCTCTAAAGTTTCCGCCGTAACGTGCTAAGACTATTTTTCCTTTTAAATCAATTCCTAAAGCCTTCAACGTTTCGAAATCTTCTTTCCTTCCGTAATTTGCATAAACTACTTCTGCTGTTACTTCCCCACTCCCTGAAAAAGCATTCCATCCTTTCCAAAGGAGTGGATCTTTTGAATATTCATCTCCAGGAATGATGTCTTCTTTTTGATTCAATATTGCTCTTGATGGGGTTACAATCTCTATAAGCGAACTACCTGGTGTACTAGGCAAATAAAGATCATAGGGGTATTGTTTTACCTCAAAACCTGCTTTTTCCATGACTTCTGTCATGTACTGTTGTACTGCTACATTCGTTTCACTACCAGCGACATGGGGGCGTTCGGTTATTTTTTTTAAATGCTTTTTAAAAGCTGTGAGATTTTGCTGTTTTAAAAAAATACTTTCTATTTCCAATTGTTTTTTCCAACTTTCAGAAGTATAGCCCTCCACTTGGGCTAAAGAGATGTGCAGTACACATAAAATGCTTACTGCGCTAAAAAAAAATCTATGTTTCATAAGGTATAGTTGAGTTGATTGCTATCGATTTAAATGTACAAAAAGTTAAATCAATCGAATAAAAAAACCCCTGGGTTTACCCTATGTATTCAGTAAAAAAGTATTGAACAAGTTAACTAATCAGGAAGTCAAATGCTGTTTAACAAGATCTGCTATAAGTTTTCCTTCTGCTTTTCCTGCAAGTTCTTTTGAGGCCAACCCCATAACTTTCCCCATATCTTTCATTCCCTCTGCCCCAGTTTTAACTATGATTTCAGAGACTATTTTTGAAACCTCTTCTTCGGAGAGTTGGGCGGGTAGAAATGCGGCAATGATTTCAGCTTGTGCTTCCTCCGGTGATGCGAGGTCGGGACGACCTTGTTCTTTAAAGATACTTGCACTTTCTTTTCTCTGCTTGACCAATCGTTGTAGCAACTTTATGGTTTCTTCATCATTGAGTTCTTTTCCTGCACCACTGGCTGTTTGTGCTAAAAGTACAGCAGATTTTATTGCCCGTAATGATTCCAATCTCAAGCTGTCTTTTGCTCGCATTGCATCTTTTATCTCTTCTGTGAGGTTACTTAGAATTCCCATAATTAATCTACATTATCGTGTAAAAAAGAATTGTTTGACCGGATTTGAAGGTCTTCATTACTATCACTATCTAAGGATAATCTTGAAGGACTGTCATTAAGGTCATCCTCTAGTTCTAATCCTCTTCTTTTATAAGCTGGTTCTTTTTCCATTTCTTCTACCTTTTGGTATTGATGTGAAAATTTGTGGTTATACGCTTTCAGGTGCGTTTTCCTTTTTTCTGCTTGTGAGGCTATTGTTTGGTTTATGGTTTGTTCAAAAGGATTTGTACTTTCTTGTTTTTCAGCTGTCACTTCATCAGAAACTACAACTTCTGATTGTAACTCCTCTTCTGCCTCCTTTTTTATTTCAAACTTAACTTCTAGAGCTGCCTGCTCAAAGTCTTGCTCAAAAGGGGTCTCTTGATGTCTTTCATTTTCTTTAGATTCATTGATTACTTCATCGACCGCAACTTTTTTCTCTGAAAAAGGTAAATCGAAATCCATTGAGATTTGACTCTCAAGCTCTATTATTTCGGGATCTACCACATCCATCTCCATTACAGAAGGATTTACTTCATTAAAGACGAATTCCTCATCATCGGGAGTGTTCAAATCTGCCAAAGGCTCACTAGCAGGAAACTCTTCTAATTCCTCTTCTTCAACGCTTGCGGTTACTTCATCAAATTGTGGTTGAAAAAGAGGAGTTTCAGTAACCTCTTCAAAAGTCTCTGTAGCGTTTGTTTGTTCTTCAGAGAACGCTACAGGGGCTTTAGTCTCTTCAATTTCATCTTCTAAAAGAGAAAAATTATTGGATTCAACAAATTCTAATTCCTCCTCAATTTCAATTGCTTTTTCGGCAACTACCTCATAACCTACTACTTCAACTTCTACATTAATATCGTAAAGTATGTCGTTCAGATGAATAAGAGGTTCTTCTTGTTCTTTTGCATGTGGCACTGTTGTTTCCTCTTCATTGAAAAATGTATTATCAAATGAGCTTGAAGTAAAATCTGTATCTTTATTTTCACTGAGATCGTGTACAATTTTTTGTTCTTCTTCTAGAGAATGAATAATTTTTTTAGCTTCTGTATTGGAAATTTCATTCTGCTGTTCTTGACCAAAACCAGTTGCGATAACAGTTACAGAGACCTCATTTCCCAAAGAGGTATCCTCTCCTACACCCATTATAATATTTGTATGATTCCCAGCCTCGGCCTGGATAAAATCATTAATTTCTCCAATCTCGTCTATGGTAATTTCATCTGTCCCTGAAACAATAAGTAACAATACATTTTTACAACCTGTAATTTTATTATCATTTAACAGGGGAGAGTCCAGTGCTTTTACTATAGCTTCCTGAGCCCTATTTGACCCTGAAGCGGAAGCTGATCCCATAATTGCTGTACCCGAATTGGTTAAAACAGTTTTAGCGTCTTTCAAGTCGATGTTTTGAGTGTAGTGATGTGTAATAACCTCTGCTATACCACGCGCTGCTGTTGCTAACACTTCATCTGCTTTTGCAAATCCTGCTTTAAAACCTAAATTGCCGTAAACTTCGCGCAATTTATTGTTATTGATTACTATAAGAGCATCAACGGCTTCTTTAATACGTTCCAATCCTTTTTGTGCTTGTTCTAAACGGAGACGTCCTTCAAATTGAAAAGGCATAGTTACGATCCCTACAGTAAGGATGTCCATGGATTTTGCCATTTGAGCGATTACAGGTGCTGCACCTGTTCCCGTACCACCACCCATCCCAGCAGTGATAAAAACCATTTTAGTTTGAGTTGAGAGTATGTTCTCAATTTCCTCTATGCTTTCTTGTGCTGCTTTTGCTCCCACTTCAGGATTGGCGCCAGCACCCAGACCTTCTGTAAGACTGGCTCCCAATTGGATTTTTGTAGGCACACCACTTTCAGAAAGAGCTTGAGCATCTGTATTGGTAATTACAAAATCTACCCCTTTTATTCCTTGCTGAAACATATAATTAATGGCGTTACTCCCACCACCACCAACACCGATGACTTTTATTACGTTGCTTCTGTTTTTGGGTAAATCAAAGTTAATCCCTTTGGTTTCTTCTAAATCCATTTGATACTTATTAGGCGTTGTCTAAAAATTCTTTTAATTTTTCTCCAAAACGATCTAAGATCGATTTTCTTTTTTGAGAAACAGCAGCTGTTTCTTCTACTTCACTTTCTTTTACTGGCGCTCCTTCCTCTTCTGTAGTAATTTGAGTTTTTACTTCTGGAGCTCCCTCTAATGCATTCATTAACAAACCGACAGAGGTTGCAAACAGGGGGCTGGAGACCGTTTCCTGTGTGTTTCCAGCAAGATGCTCTGAAGGATAACCTACGCGGGTATCCATTCCCGTTATATACTCAACCAATTGTTTTAAGTGCTTGAGTTGACTACCTCCCCCCGTCAGAACAATTCCAGCAATCAATTTTTTCTTTTGATCGTTATGACCGTAATTTTTAATTTCTAAAAACACTTGCTCGATAATTTCTACCACTCGTGCATTAATGATTTTGGAAAGGGTTTTTAATGAAATTTCTTTAGGGTCTCTACCTCTAAGTCCAGGTATAGAAACAATTTCGGTGTCTCTATTTTCTCCGGGCCAGGCAGAACCAAATTTAATTTTCAATAATTCTGCTTGTTTTTCAATTATGGAACATCCTTCTTTAATGTCCTCCGTAATCACATTTCCTCCAAAAGGAATCACAGCTGTATGACGTATTATACCGTCTTTAAAGATGGCCAGATCTGTAGTTCCTCCACCAATATCAATCAAAGCAACACCGGCTTCCTTTTCCTCAAAACTCAGAACTGCCTCCGAAGATGCCAAGGGCTCCAAAGTTATATTCGCCATGTTGAGTCCTGCACTTTTGATACATCTGCCTATGTTTTTGATTGAGGAAACTTGTCCTACAACCACGTGAAAATTTGCCTCCAAACGACCGCCGTGCATTCCTACAGGCTCTTTAATTTCACCTTGACCGTCTACTTTGTATTCTTGTGGAAGGACATGAATAATTTCTTCTCCAGGCAACATTACAAGTTTATAAACTTGTTGTATGAGTCGTTGAATGTCCTCCTCATCAATTACTGCCTCTGGATTTTCTCTTGTAATATAATCACTGTGTTGAATACTGCGGATGTGTTGACCCGCAATGCCTACGACTACATCAGTTATTTGTACTCCAGCGTTTGTGTGTGCATCTTCAACAGCTTGTTGTATGGATTGTATGGTTTGGGTAATGTTATTTACCACACCTCTATGCACACCCAAGCTTTTTGACTTTCCAACTCCAAGAATTTCAACTTTATTGAATTCGTTTTTCTTACCAACTAATGCAACAATTTTTGTTGTACCAATGTCTAACCCAACTGAAAAATTTTTTTGTTCCATAACACTATGAGCTTGAAGCTACCACTTGCTTGTCGTAACTTAAATTGATTGATTTATAATTTTTTAAACTGTCTTGAACATGCTGAAATGCACAAAAGACTTTTAGCTTTTTTATTTTCTCTTTCACACGTGTAGGAGTGCCGAGAAGAACCTCAAATTCATACGATTTTAAGCTTAACTTATATTGGTTTTTCTCCAATTGAACACTTTTTAATTCCCTAGCTAAAAACGGATCCTCTTGTAAGGTTTCTATTAGAGCAGCAGTAACATCCAAACTGAGTGTAGCAGAGCTGGTAGAAAAAAGAGGATAAGGAATC